>CAYYCA010000302.1:0-3118 GCA_964470265.1 uncultured Fimbriimonadales bacterium
AGTATACCCTCGTATTTGCGGAGCAGGTACAATACTCCCATCCATGCGCTTTCTGGAGCCGGTATATCTGGGGCTGCTGCCGATTGCGCTGCTGGGGGTCTGGTGGACGGGGCGGCGCATGCTGGGGATGAGCCGTGGGCGCAAGCGGTTCGTGATTGTCCTGCGGATGATTGTGATTGCGCTGCTCATTCTCGCGCTTGCCGCGCCGCAAGCGGTGCGTCCCAATCAGGGCGTGTGCGTGATTTTCGCGCTGGATTTGTCCGACAGCATCTCCGATAGGGGCAGGCAAGCCGCCAAAGCCTACCTGCAAGACGCGCTCAAGCAACTGGGCGAGCATGACCAGGCGGCGTTAGTGGTGTTCGGGCGCGACGCGCTGGTGGACTTTATGCCCGCTGAAGTGCGCGATTTGCCCAAGATCTACTCTAAACCTGAACCTGACGGCACGAACATCGCCGCCGCCATTCGCCTTGCCAGCGCGATGTTCCCCGACGGCAAAAATAAGCGCATCGTGCTGCTCTCCGACGGCAACGAGACCGAAGGCAACGCCCAAGACGCCGCGCTGGTCGCCGCCACCGAGAACATCGAGATCGATGTGGTGCAGCTCGCCGCCGCGACGCCCGACTCGGAAGTGTTGGTGCTGGAAACCCAAGCCCCCAGCGAAGTCAAAATCGGCGAGCCTTTCAACCTGCGCGTGGTGATTGAATCCCGCAAAGCCGCCGAGGGCACACTGGTCATTGACCGCGACGGCGAGCCTGTGAAGCGCGTGCCTGTGAAGCTTACGCCAGGCAAGAATGTGGTGGTCGTGCCTGTGCGCACGGAGAAAGAGGGCTTCCATCGGTATCGCGTGTCGCTGGAGGCGTCTCCCGACGGCGACGCGCGGAACAATATCGGCAGGGCGTTTGTGCGCGTGCGGGGCAAACCGCGCGTGCTGCTGGCGGAAGGCGGACCCGCAGACTCCACCCGCGCCCTTGAAAAAGCCCTGCGCGCGAACAACTTCGAAGTCACGCGCGTGAACGCGAACACCTTCCCCGCCCGCGCCGAAGAGCTGCAGAACTATGACGCGATTCTGTTGCACGATTTCCCCGCCGTTGCGCTCAGTCCCCAGATGATGCTCGCCATGCAGAGCGCAGTGCGCGACACGGGCATCGGCTTCGCAATGATTGGCGGCGAGAACTCGTTCCTGCCCGGCGGGTATTACGAAACCCCTATCGCCGAGATGTTGCCCGTCGATTTGGATGTGCGCCAGCGCAAGGTGTTCCCGCCTGCCACGGTGGTGATTATCGTGGACATTTCGGGCAGTATGGGCGTGGAGGAGGACGGCATCCAGAAGATTCAGCTCGCCGCGAAAGCCGCCATCGAGACGCTCAAGATGTTGCGCCCGCAGGATCAGTTCGGCGTGATTGTGAGCGGCACTGGGGTCGACTGGCTCGCGCCGATCCAGAAAGCGGCGAATCGCGACTCGGTGATTGCGCAGGTGTCGCGGATGTACGCAGGGGGCGGCGGCATCTATGTGCGTCCGTCGCTGCTGTTCGCCGAGAGCGCGCTGATGCCCATTCAGACCACCACGCGCCATGTAATCCTGCTCGCCGACGGCGACGACTGCGACGAGCAGGACGGCTGTTTCCAGATTGCTGCGCGGATGCGCAACATGGGCATCACGATGTCGGTGGTCTCGCTGGGCAGGGGCAAAGATGTGGGGTTCCTGCAACAACTCTCGCGTGTGGCGGGGGGCAATTTTTATCTGACGGAGCGGGCGCGCGACTTGCCGCGCCTGTTCACCGCCGATGTTGCGTTGATGACCCGCTCAGCGATTGAGGAGGGCGCGTTCATCCCGAAAGTGAGCGCAGGCGAGGAGATACTGCAGGGCATTGACTGGCGCAGCACGCCCCCGCTGCTGGCGTATGACCTCGTCTCCGATCGCCCGCTCGCCCGCACGCTGATGCGCACCCACAAAGACGACCCGCTGCTCGCCGTGTGGCAATACGGTTTGGGGCAGTCGCTTGCCTTTACCTCCGACGCCAAGCCGAAATGGGCGCAACGCTGGGTCGGCTGGAGCGAGTTCGCGCCGTTCTGGACGCAGCTCACCCGCTCCATCCTGCGCAAGGGGGGCAAGCAGGACTACCAGACCACCGTGCGCCTTGAGGGGGGGCAAGCGGTCGTGGAGATGCAAGCCTTCACCCCGCAGGGCGAGCCGATTAACTTCCTGCAGCCCGAAGTGCGGATCGGTATGCCGACGGGTGAAGGCATGACGATTACCCTGCAGCAGGAAGCGCCGGGGCGCTATGTCGGACGGTTCCCCGCGCGCGGCGTGGGCGACTACACGCTCACAGTAGTTGAAAAAGACCCCGACGGCACGGTGCGCACGAACACGACGGGTTTCGCCATTCCCTACCCCAGCGAGTACCGCTTCACACGAGCGAACCTGCCGCTGCTCACGCGCATCGCCGAGACGACGGGGGGCAAGGTAAACCCCCAGCCCGCCGAGGCGTTCCGCCCTGTTGCCAAAGAGGGGCGCTCGGTGCGTGATTTGTGGCGCAGCTTCCTGTGGCTTGCGCTCGCGCTGTTGCTGGTAGACATCACTGTGCGGCGTGTGGTGATACCGCTGGCGGAATGGGCAGAGCTGCTTCGGCGGTTGCCTGAAAAGCTATTTGGCGGCGTGCGTGGGCGTCGCCCTGCGCCCCAACCGCAGGCAACCGCGCGCCTGCTGGGCGTCAAAGCCCGCGCAGGAACCCGCCGCGCCGAACCCGACGGCGCACCGACGCAACCGAAGCCCACGCCCGTCGCCGCTTCCGCGCCTGCCGACGAGCCTGCAACCACCAGCGCGCCCCCGCCCAGACAAACTGCCCCAACTACCGCGCCTGCAGACACCACCAGCCGCCTGCTGGAGATTAAGAAGCAGCGGAAGCGATGAACATAAGAGCTAACCCAAGTTGCTCCCTAAGGCGCCCTCCCGCGCCTTCGGCTCGGAATGACAAGCCCCTTTTCGCGCAATCAGCCCTGTCATATCAATCGCGCGTTCAAGGAATGCAAATCGTCGGCGGGGACGCCGACGCTACGAACGCGCTTCGCGTAGCGTCGGCGTCCCCGCCGACGACTTACACTACTTGAAACATCAGTT
>CAYYCA010000303.1:0-3117 GCA_964470265.1 uncultured Fimbriimonadales bacterium
GAACAATTGGGCGTGAGTGCGAGGCGGTTGAACTCAGGCGTTGTACCCTTATCAGCTCCTCAGGTTCCCCCTACTGCGTAGGGGGAACCGTGCAGGGTTCGGTTCCCCCCGCTACGCGAGGGGAACCTTAAGGAGCTGATAAGGGTGCAATGGCTAAGTTCGGTGGTAAAGCGGGGGGTAGCATTTTTCCAGCCCTCACCCCCTTGCCCCCTCTCCCACGGCGTGGGAGAGGGGGAACGACTCGTGCCGTGCACGCGCTCGGCTCCCCTCTCCCACGCCGTGGGAGAGGGGCTGGGGGTGAGGGCAAAATAAGGGCGCACGCTGCGTTTTTGAACCTAAGCCGTGTACCCTTGTCAGGGGGCAAGGGGGTGAGGTTGGAAGAATTGAAGGCATGGGCGGGAAGATTGTACTCAGCCGTTGTACCCTTCTCAGACCTTAAGGAGGGAGTAAAGCGGCGTGGAATGGGGCAACTTAAGCCTTGAGGAGCTTATCACTCGCCAGACTCCTGTGCAAACACACCAGACTTCCTTCCCATACAGCAGGATTATCACACCATTCTATCGAAGTCGAGTTATAATTGCACAGCAGGAGGTTTTAAATGCGACGACAGGGCTTTACGCTGATTGAGCTGCTCGTGGTGATTGCGATTATCGCGATTCTGGCGGCGATCCTGTTCCCGGTGTTCGCGCAGGCGCGCGAGAAGGCGCGTCAAACGACATGTCTTTCTAACCTGCGTCAGCTGGGAACCGCGTTCGTGATGTACCGAACTGACTGGGAGGGGCGCAACCCAGGCCCAGGCGACGGCGGACACTGCCCTGGTCAATGGTACCAGCCAGAATGGCCCAGCTGGATGACGGGGTTTATTTCGCGTCTGGATGGACAGTGGGTTCCTTGCTACCCCGTTCTGATTAATATCAGCGATCCGAACTCCGCAGTTAGTGGAATCTGGCTTCTGTGGGGGCATGTGACGAAAGGGGCAATCTATTCCTATGTTAAGAACCCCGACATCTACATCTGCCCGTCCGACCGTCGCGGGCAGGAGAAAAAGCTCAGCTACTCGATGAACGCCGTAGCGGGTTACATTCCGGAGCAGGTGGTCGAGCGACCTGCGGAGTTTGTGCATCTGGTAGACGAAGGCGAGACGCTCAACGACGGCTATTTCTGGGCGTTGGCTGGGGATCAGTTCGTGGATTGCCCTTCCATTAAACACAACGGCGGCGCGAACTTCATGTTTTTTGACGGACATGCCAAGTGGATTCGCGCGCGTCATACTGCTCAGGAGTCGCGTATCGGGCAGTGTCGTGACACCGTGCCCAAGCACTACTTCTGTCCGAAAATCCCGTTCCCAGAGTCGTCGTACTACGCGCCGAGTTGTCAGACCGCGCCCTGAGTGCAGGGTATACTCGCCCCGATGTTCCGTAAGGTGTTAGTCGCGAATCGGGGCGAGATTGCGCGGCGCGTGATTCAGGCGTGTCGGGAACTAAGCGTTCGGAGCGTCGCGGTCTATTCGGAGGCGGATGCGGGCGCGCCGTTCGTGCGCGAGGCGGACGAGGCGTATCTGCTCGGCGGCGCGCCGCCCCACGAGAGCTACCTCAACATCCCGCGCATTCTGGAAATTGCGAAACAGTCGGGCGCGGAAGCAATTCATCCCGGCTACGGCTTCCTCTCTGAGAATCCCGACTTCGCCGCGGCGTGTGAGCAGGCGGGGATTGTGTTTATTGGCCCCCGCGCCGAAGTGATTCGCCTGCTGGGCGACAAGGGCGAGGCGAAACGCGCCGCCGAACGCGCGGGCGTGCCCACTGTGCCCGGCTATAACCCCGAACACGCGGCGACGCCCGAAGAGCTGCTTCAGGCGGCGCAGACGATTGGCTTCCCCGTGCTGTTGAAAGCGGTTGCAGGCGGGGGCGGCAAGGGCATGCGAATCGCTGACAGCCCCGATGCTTTCTTAGAACTGGCGGAAAGCGCGGCGCGCGAGGCGCAGAACGCCTTCGGCGACCCACGCCTGATGTTAGAGCGCTACATCACGCGCCCGCGCCATATCGAGGTGCAGATTCTCGCCGACCAGCATGGCAACGCCGTCCATCTTTACGAGCGCGAATGCTCCATCCAGCGACGCCACCAGAAGATTATCGAGGAAAGCCCTTCGCCCGCGCTGGATTCGGCGACGCGCGCCGCCCTCTGCGACGCCGCCGTGCGCCTTGCAGAAGCCGTCGGCTACACGAACGCGGGCACAGTAGAATTCCTCTATGAACAGACGCCCGAGGGCAACCGATTCTACTTTCTGGAGGTCAACACGCGCCTGCAGGTGGAGCATCCTGTGACGGAGCTGGTCACGGGCATCGATTTGGTTCACTGGCAGTTGCGCATCGCGGCGGGCGAGCCACTGGAGCTGGAGACACCCCCTCAGCGCGGGCATGCCATTGAGGCGCGCCTCTACGCCGAGGATCCCGAAAACGACTTCGCGCCCTCGCTCGGGACGCTGCTCGCCTATCAGCAGCCCCATCTGCCAGGCGTGCGCTTCGATTCAGGCGTGGAAACAGGCTCCACCATCACGCACCATTACGACCCGATGATTGCGAAAGTAATCGCCCACGCGCCCGACCGCCCAACCGCAATACGCCGACTGGTGAACGCGCTGGAGCAGACCGTCGCGCTGGGCGTGCGCACCAATCAGGCGTTCTTGATTGAGTTGCTGCAGCACCCTGCGTTTGTGGAGGGCGCGCTCCATACGGGCTTTCTGGACGAACACGCGATTCGCGCCGCCGAAAGTCAGCCCCCTACAGAGGTGTTGCTTGCGCTTGCGCTACTGGCGCCGCTGGCGCGGGACAAAGCGCGAGTGGTCGCTCGGCGCGACGGCGGGGACGCCGTCGTACCGTCGCCGTGGGAACGGTTCGGCAGGTGGCGCGTGGGATGATTTTATATCAGCTGGGGGTTCGAGTAGTGCAAATCGTCGGCGGGACGCCGACGCTACGAACGCGCTTCACGTAGCGTCGACGTCCCGCCGACGATTTGCACTACTCGAATTCTCGATTGATACTACATAAAGCTACAAGTAAAGCCGAATCCCCAGCAAGATGAAAAGCGCGAGCCATGCGCCCAGCATGCCGATACTGACGC
>CAYYCA010000304.1:0-3115 GCA_964470265.1 uncultured Fimbriimonadales bacterium
AAGGAGGGGGGCAAAGCGGTGTGGAATAGGGACGATTTAATCTTTGAGGGACTTAGCAGCTGCTCAGGAACGGGCGACAGCAAGGCACACAGGCGAATGAATTCGCGCTCATGCAATCGAATCACGCCCCTGAATGTGCTATAATAGAAATCGTATTCTGAGGGAGCGGCGTTGTGGCAGACCTGAAACAGATCGAGATTGCCCGTCTGGCGGGCGTGTCGCAGGCAACCGTGTCGCGGGTGCTGAAAGGCGACCCGCAGGTGAACGAGGCGATGCGCAAGCGTGTGCTGGCGGTCGTGCAGGAACTGGGCTATGTGCCCGACGCACGGGCGCAGTCGCTGCGCTCGCAACGCACGCGCCTGCTCGGACTGGTGGTGCATCGCGCCCCCGAAGCGCTGGCAGGCGACCCCTTCTTTAGCGCGTTGATTGCTTCGATTATTGAACAGGCAGGCAGATACGATTATCACCTCTGCGTGGACACGGCGCGCACGGCGCGCTCGCAACGAGCCATCTACGAGGAGCTGCTCCGCACCCGCCGCGTGGATGGGCTGATTTTGGTGGAGTCCGAAACGCACGATAAGCGCATCGAGCGTCTGAGCAGCGAGGGGTTCCCGTTCGTGCTGATTGGACGCTACGACCCCGCCGACGCCGTCTGCTCGGTGGACAACGATAATGTCGGCGCGGCGTTCATGGCGACCGAGTACCTGATTCGCACGGGACGACGGCGAATCGCTTATATTGGTGGACCCGCAGGACTCACTGTGACGCGCGACCGCTTGCAGGGCTACAAGAACGCGCTGGAGTCGCACGGCGTCGGCTACGACCCGCGCCTGCTCGCGTTTTCGGATTTCACCGAGCGCAGCGCGGCGAGTGCGATGGCGGAGTTGCTCAGCCTGACCCCCCCGCCTGACGCCGTCGTGGGGCTGGATGACCTGATTGCGCTCTCGGCGATGCGTGAGGCGCAGCGCCACGGCTGCCGCGTCCCCGACGATATCGCCTTCATCGGCTTCAACGACAGCCCGCTCTGCCACTATGTGGAGCCGAGCCTGACCTCCATCGCCGTCGACATCCCCGCGCTGGCGCGCAAAGCGACCGAGATGCTGATTGCGCTCATCGAAGGGCGCGAACCGCAGCCTAAACGCCAGATTGTGCCCGCGCGCCTTGTTAAGCGAGAGTCGGCGTAAAGACTTGTCAAGTTGCCCTACTCCGACTCGTCGGATTCCAGCATCGCCTGACAGCAGTCTACTAAGCGAATTGTGCCGATGAACTTGCCCTCGCCCTGCACGGGGAGGGTATCCAGTCCGTGTTGCAGCATCAGCGCGACGGCTTCCTCAATCGGCGCGTGTTCGCTTAGCACAGGCGGGTCGGGCGTCATCCACTGGGTGATTGGGCTGTCTTTGCGGGCGTGGGCATACTGACGGAACGGCGCAAGGCGCGGGACAGGCACTTGCCGCGCCGCCGCCTGCCACTCGGCGTACAGCGCGTCGAACACCTGTCGCTCAGTAATCAGCCCCACCACTGCGCCGTCCTCGTTCAGCACAGGCAGCGCGGTGGCTTTGTATAAATCCAGCTTGTCCACCGCGTCCTGCAGGGTGGACTGCTCGCTCAGATACGGCGCGTGGGTGTCCACGAACTCTAAGACGCGCATCATCGCATCTCGGCGACCTCGCGGACGATTGCCAGAGTCAGGTCAACACTCTTTGCCAAGTCGTCAATCAGCACAAACTCTTCGTGCGTGTGAATCTTCTGATGCGCTGTGCCGACGACGCAGCAGGGCAATCCGCGGGCGATGAACACATTCGCATCCGAGCCGCCGCCTGTGGGGCGCATAGGCGCGTCCATACCCAGACGCTTGAGCGCACGGCGCACCACCTGAACGGGCAGGTCGGATTCGGTAAGCGTGTAGCCCTCGTAGTGGCGTTCAATTTCGATCACCGCCTCGCCGCCGTACAGATGGGCTGCATGCTCAAACAGGTAGGTCATATGCCCTACCTGCGCGTCGAGCTTGGCGCGGTCGAGGCTGCGTGCCTCCGCTTCGATAAATACTTCAGGGCACACGATGTTCGTCGCCTGTCCGCCATGAATGATGCCAATGTTGGCAGTGGTCTCCTCATCGATGCGCCCCAGCTTCATCTGGCTGATGGCGTGCGCGGCGATTTGAATCGCGCTGATGCCCTTTTCAGGCTCCACGCCCGCGTGCGCCGGCTTGCCAATCAGACGCACATTCAGGCGGTCATGGTTGGGCGTCTGCGTGATGATTGTGCCCACGGGTGGTCCTGTGTCGTACACGAAGCCGAAGTCGCTATCCACCAGCGAGAGGTCTAACGCCCGCGCGCCTTTCAGCCCAATCTCCTCGCACACAGTAAACAGCAATTGAATCTGTCCGTGCGGCAGGTTGTTCTCCACGATGATGCGGATGGCTTCCAAAATCGCGCTCATGCCCGCCTTATCGTCCGCGCCGAGGATGCTTTTGCCGTCTGTTCGGATAATGCCGTCCTGCACGATGATTTTCACATCGGGGTTCGGCTCGACGGTATCGAAGTGCGCGCTGAAGAAGATTTTGGGCGCGCCCGTGATGTTGGCGGGTAGAGTGGCGACGAGGTTGTTCGCGTCGCCGCCGACCGCTTCGGCGGCGTTGTCTTCGCGTATATCCAGCCCCAGCCCGCGCAGGAAGCCCTTCACATATTCCACCACCGCGCGCTCCTGCCGCGGCGGCGAGTTGATGCTGCAGAGCGTCGTGAACAGCTCCACCAGTCGGTCGTTCTGGATGGGGATTTCGGTCATAGCGATATTATACCAACCTGAGTTGCTATCTACTGATTTTGAACAGGCACGATTCCTCGCTTCGCTCGGAATGTTAGGTCCCTCAAAAAGATTAAATCGTCCCCCTACGCAAGGAACCTGCGAGCACTCAGGCACGATGTCCTTGTAGGGGCACGCCCCTGTGTGTGCCCTACTTTGCCTGCGCGCCACGAAAGTAAACTGCAGGGCACGCACGGAGGCGTGCCCCTACGGCGCCTATACAAGGTGCGCCTCAAAAAGGGACGATTTAACGTGGGGGGGACTTAAGTTCCTCAAAGGTGAAATCCTCTCCAAACTGTCGTGCAGAACCCAA
>CAYYCA010000305.1:0-3091 GCA_964470265.1 uncultured Fimbriimonadales bacterium
GCAACATCTTTTTCAACATTCCCCAGATGCAACTCTATATTTTCAAGCCGTGGAGTTGTTTCCTCACGAAACTGGCGGAACTCTTCAGGGAGGCGCATCAGCTCTTCGGTCAGTACGGCGCGACGGAAGGTCTCGCGCAGGCGCGCGTCGCGCTCCATCAGACGCGCCACCACAGCGTCGTCCAGTATCTGCTGCGCAATTTCCAGCTTCAGTTCGAAGTCGTTCTGAAGCAGTTGAGGCAGTTCCTTCAAGTCGTCACGAGTGAGCGACATGCTAACAAAATTATACCTTGCTACGCCCTGCCCCAGGCGGTTCACGCCGCATGGATTGCGGCGCCCAGAGGGTCAGGGTCTTCATCAGCGGGTATACTCTGCGTGATGACGGAGCAGGGCGAGGTTGTGGTGATGGACGCGGAGGATATGCGCCGCGCCATCACGAGAATTGCGCACGAGATTCTGGAGCGCAATCGGGGCGCAAAAGATTTGGTGGTTATCGGCATCCTGCGTCGGGGCGCGCCCGTCGCGCGACGGCTGGCGTTAGCCATCTCCCAAATCGAAGGCGTCGGCGTGCCCTGCGGCAGTGTGGACATCACCCCCTTCCGCGACGATATCGAACGCAAGCCCGGCGCGCTGGTTCGCAGCCAGACCGATGTGCCGTTCCCCATCACCGACAAGCGCGTGATTCTGGTGGACGAAGTGATCCACACGGGGCGTACGGTGCGCGCAGCGATGGAAGCCGTGATGCAGTTGGGGCGTCCTGCGAGTATCCAGCTTGCGACGCTCATCGATCGCGGGCATCGCGAGCTGCCTATCCGTCCCGATTATGTGGGCAAGAACCTGCCCACGAGTCGCGCTGAGTTCGTGCTGGTGGAGCTGATGGAGCTGGAGGGGCGCGACCGCGTGGTGCTGCGCAAAGCTGCGCCGAACCTACCGTAGGAGTCTGCCATGCCGCATGTGCTGACCGCCGCCGAGTTGCCTGTGGCTGACCTGCTGCGCCGCGCCGACTCGTGGCGTCAGCAGCTGGTTGAGAACCCCACGCCCTCCGTGCAACCCCGCGCCGCGATGGTCGCGCTGCTGTTTTACGAACCCAGCACGCGCACCCGCGCGGCGTTCGAGCAAGCGTGCGTCCTGCTGGGCTATCATCCGCTGACGATTACCGCAGAGGCGAGCAGCGTCGCGAAGGGCGAAAGCCTTCAGGACACCGTGCGCACGCTGAATGCGCAGGGCGTTCGCGCAATTGTGATTCGCCATCCGCAGGCGGGCGCGCCGCACGCCGCCGCGCAGGTCTCTGACGCACCCATCCTGAACGCGGGCGACGGCGCGCACGAACACCCCACACAGGCGTTGCTCGATCTCTACACCCTGTGGCTGCACTACGGCAAGCCCGACCCCGCCTCGCGCTGGCTCAGCGGGCGCAAGATTGCGATTGTAGGCGACATCCGCCACAGTCGCGTGGCGCGTTCGAACCTCATGCTGCTCACCCAGGCGGGCGCGGAGGTTTGGCTCTGTGCGCCGCCGACGCTGCTGCCCGACGCTCCCCTGCCGAACGCCCACCCGACCCACAACGCCGACGAAGCCGTGCAGGACGCCGATGTGGTGATGGCGCTGCGCCTGCAAACCGAGCGCATGGCGCAGGGGCTTTTGCCCAGCCTGAACGCCTACCGCCGCGACTATCAAATTCACGCGGAACGCCTGCGCCTCGCGAAGCCCGATTGCGTCGTGATGCACCCCGGACCGATTCAGCGCGGAGTCGAAATCAGCGACGAGGTCGCGGACGGGGCGCAGTCGCTAATTTTGACCCAAGTGCGCAACGGCGTCTATGTGCGCGCGGCGGTACTGGAGTACGCGCTGGGCGCAGGATAGCCTGCGGTGCGCCGACTCCAGAACCGCGTCCTCCCTGCCGATAATCCTCGCAGGTTGCTTTGGCTGCCTCGAAAGACCTTCCTGATTTTCCCTCTCTGAACGCGTACCGCACGGACAATCGTGTCCGTGCCTCGTCGCTTGGACAGTCTTGTCCAAGCAAAGAGGAAACAAGGCTGTTGCTTGGACAGGATTGTCCAAGCCACACTAAGCTGTGCTTGAACGAGACGGTTCAAGCCACTTTGAGTGATTGGGGGTATGTGATGATGAGACAGCGGGGGTTCACGCTGATTGAGTTGCTGATTGTGATTGCGGTAGTGGCTGTGTTGGCGGCGTTATTGTTGCCAGTGTTCGCTACGGCGCGCCATGCCAGCAAGGCGAGCGTGTGCGCTTCGAACCTGCGTCAACTGACAAAGGCGACCTTCCTATATGTGCAGGATTACGACGAGTGCTTCCCGCTGGCGTTTTACCGCGCTGGAAATGCAGAAGGCGCGTGCTTGCGCACGGTGTGGGGCAGCCTCTACCCTTACTTGCGCGACTACCGCGTCGCGCTCTGCCCTGCGGATGAGCAGCCGACCGATTTGACGGCGATGCGCAGCGCGCGACCAGTTGCCACGCCTCTCTGTGGAGGTGAGCCAACCCACGCCTCGCTTATGCCGAACTGGTGCCTCATGGTCAACGCAGCAACCTATCCTGAGGTTCCGCCTGTGAGCTTGGCGCGATTGCCGTTCCCTGCCAGCACGGGGTTCTGGTTCGACGGCTGGCTCGGCTCGGGCGACGGCGGGCGGTTCGAGCCTGTAAGCGGCGTGGAGCCGCGCCACGGACATAGCGCGCGGGTTCCTGAGCGCGTATTTACGGGCGAGGAGTCGCGCTATCACGGGCGCGGGCAGGCGAGCTTCGTGGACGGGCATGTGCGGGCGTTTAGGGCGCGTTTGCGCCCTGACGCCTCGCGCCGCGGCGACCTGCTTCAGATTACGGCGCGCCCGAACACCGTGGACGGACGAATGAAACCCGTCTGGCTCATTCAGGGCGGGGTCTATCATGGACGGGAGAGCTTTTTCGGCTGGCCCAGTCGCCCCAAAGAGGGCAATCCAAGCCGGATGATGCTGATGTGCTATCCCCGTCCGAACCATTGCGAGGAGTGGGATTGATAATAATACCAACTGAAGTTTTAAGTAGCGCCATCGTCGGCGGGACGCCGACGCTACGAACGGCTTCGCGTAGCGTCGGCG
>CAYYCA010000306.1:0-3069 GCA_964470265.1 uncultured Fimbriimonadales bacterium
CGTGCAGAAGCCTCACCCAGTGGCACGGGCGTCCCCGCCCGTGCAGAGACTGCAGGGGTCGAAAAAACCGCTGCACACGATGAGGGCAGCACCGCTTCCGGTTTTGGCAACGCCTCAGAACGCACGGGCGGGGACGCCCCTGCCACTGGCGCGCCGCAGTATCGCATTTTCTATCAGCCCGCGCCCACGCTCAGCCCAGAGCATGACCCGCTGCAACTGCTCTCAGAGCTGCAGGAGTACGGGCAGGTGATCGAATGTCGCTTCAAAGAGCAAATCCCCCCCGTCGCTCAGCTCAAACCCGACGCCTGCTACGGCAGCTGGGAACTGATTTACGAGACCGCGTTTGAGCCTGCGATTGTCAGGGCACTGCTGGAGCTGACCGCCGAAGGCGCAGAGGTGCGCATCGAGCCGCTGCAAAGCGCATCGGAACAGCCCGCTGCAACTGCAACCGAGACGCCTACGCAGGAGTCGCGCACCACACAGCCCACAGAAACGCCCAGCGTTGCAGCAGCGCCAGCAGCTACCACCACTGCCGCCGTCGCCGCCGCGAGCACAGGCAAATCCGAAGCGCAGAGCATTCGCGTCTCCACGGAGAAAATCGACGCGCTGATGAATCTTGTGAGCGAGATTGTGATTGCGCAGTCGATGCTTAGCAGCGCGCAGAATGCCAACACCGACGAGCGCACCCGCGCCGCGATTATGCAGATGGAACGCCATGTACGCGACCTGCACGAGCGCGTGATGGCAATCCGCCTGCTGCCTGTGAGCTACCTGTTCAACCGATTCCCGCGCATGGTGCGCGACACCGCCGCCAAGCTCGGCAAGAAGGTCAACCTCGAGATCGAGGGCGAGGAGACTGAGCTGGATCGCACACTGCTCGAATCGCTGAGCGACCCGCTGACGCACCTAATCCGCAACGCCATCGACCACGGCATCGAGCCGCCCGAGGTGCGCCGTCAGCAGGGCAAACCCGAAACGGGCACGATTAAGCTCAGCGCGTACCAGTCCGAAGGACGCATCTACATCGAGGTGCGCGACGACGGCAAAGGTATCGACACCGAGCGCGTGCGCCTGAAAGCCATCCAGCTCGGCTGGATTAGCGAGAACGACTATCCGTCGGAGGAGACGCTGTATGACTTCATCTTCCAGCCGGGCTTCTCGACGGCGCAGCAGGTGAGCGACCTGTCGGGACGCGGCGTCGGGATGGATGTGGTGAAGCGGAATGTGGAGAGCCTCGGCGGCAGCATCAGCGTGCAGTCGAAACGCGGCGAAGGCACGCGGTTCCTGTTGCGGGTGCCGCTCACGCTCGCGATTATGGACGGCTTGGGGCTGACCGTCGCCGACGAGCATTATATCGTGCCGCTCACCGCTGTCGTGGAGGCGTTCCAGTACGACAGCCTGCAGCACACTGCCCTGTTCGACCAGTACGAGATGGTGAATGTGCGGGGTGAGTTCATCCCGCTGGTGCGCCTGCGCGAGTTCGTCGGCTTGCCCGACGGCGAACGCGACGGGCTGATTGTCGTGCTGGAGCAGGAAGGGCAACAGATTGCGCTGCTCATCGATGGCATCGCGGGGCAGCAGCAGGTAGTGCTGAAGAGCCTTGAGGAAAACTTTACGCGCGTGCCCGGCTTCGCTGGAGCGACGATTCTCGGCGACGGGCGCGTCGCGCTCATTCTCGATGTGTCGGATCTCATCCGACGCGCCCATCAGGCAAGCGAGCGCTACGCCGCGATTGCCTGACCCATACCAAGGAGGTTAGGATGACACTGACGAAACCGAATACAGAGACGCCTGAAACGACCACCATCGACGCCAACGCGGAGAAGTATCTGGTGTTTCAGATTGGCAACGAGACCTACGGCGTGCCGCTGCTGCAGGTGCAGGAGATTCGCACCTACACGCCCGCGACGCGCGTGCCGAATGCGCCGGACTATGTGCTGGGTGTGATTAACCTGCGCGGCAATATTATCGCCGTGATTGACGCGCGCACCCGCTTCGGCTTGCCACCCCTGCCCGACGAGGAGTCGACCGTCGTGGTGGTGGCGCAGGTGAACGGCAAGGTGTTTGGCTTGCGCCTCGATTCGGTGTCCGATGTGATGGACATCCCGATGGAGCAGGTGCAGCCGACGCCGCCGATTGCCTCCGAAGCCACGCAGCGGTTCCTGAACGGCGTCGTGCAGGTCGGCGAGCGTGTAGTAATCTTGCTGAACCTGCGCGAGATTTTCGATATCGACGCGCTGAGCCAGATAGCGGCGTAGGAATAATACCAACTGGGGGTTCAAGAGAAACAAACTGCAGCCCTCACCCCCTGTCCCCTTCTCCCGCGACGCGGGAGAGGGGGAACCCGCAGCGCGTTGCATGCACGCGACTCCCCTCTCCCACGCCGTGGGAGAGGGGCTGCTGATAAGGGGACGCCACTAAAAATGCCATCGGCGCCTGCTCCTTCGCCCGACCAACCCCCCGACGCCCCCGAATAATCAAGCACCCAAACACCTGACGCCCCCAATCCCGACGCCGACACAACCCAAACCACACCGAACGCGCCCGCACCCGACCCCGCACCGCCACCGATACCGAACGCCACCCCTGCTTCCAGAACGCCCGCAGACGCTCGGGCGCCGCCGACGCCCGCTGCGCCCGCCACAGGTCGCGCGGCGCATCCCCATCCACCCGCCGTCGCTCGCCCCTGTCGGGCAGCGTCGTCAACCGCGCGTCCGCCCGCACGCGCACCACCGCCACGGTGCGCGGGGGCAAGCCCTGCACAAACGCCCGCGTGCTGGAGGTTCCATCCGCGAGCACCACCAGCAACTGCCCCTGACGCCCCACCGCGTCCCTCCACGCCCGCAGCGGGTGAACGATCGCCAATCCGCGCTCGGCTTCCGACGCTTGACACCCCGCAGGCGCAGGCGTGGACTGGGGCGTCAAGGCAGGCTCAACACTCACGCAAATCGCCCGCCGAGAGCCGTGTTCGGCAGGCGTCCACACGAACGCCGCGCTCCCGCGTTGGGCGTGGCGCCGTCCTTTGGCAAAGGGCACGGTGTTGCCCGCGCGGAGCCGTCCGACGCCGAG
>CAYYCA010000307.1:0-3068 GCA_964470265.1 uncultured Fimbriimonadales bacterium
TTACCGCCCCAGCGCCGCCATCGGCGAGGACTGAATCTCCGCCTCGCAACCCAAGTAAAGCGACTGCAACTGCTGTGGGTTGAGGCGTAATGTCTCGGTGAGCCAGCTGGGAAGATAAAACCACCAGTCGTCAGGCGCGTCGGGCTGACGGAGCGTGTGCGCCAGATGGTTCGCCAGAATCACGACGGCGACCAGCCCTGGATCTTGCCATCCGCCCAGCGATTCGGCGTGATGCTCGCCAATCGCCTCTACCAGTTTCTCCGGGAAGCCCCAGTGGGAGCTTACGACGCGCCCCACCTCCGCATGGTCGCATCCGAACACGCGCTGCTCCGCCTCCAGTTCGGGGACGCCCTGCGCCATGAGATCCTCCACCTGTTCGTAAGGCGTCCCGCCGTAGCGGTCTAGCAGCGGCTTGCCGATGTCATGGAGCAGCCCCGCCGTGTACGCCTCGTCGGGCGAGACGCTGTTCACTTGCGAGGCGATGAGCCTTGCACACAGCGCCGTGTCAATCGAATGCCGCCACCACTTGCCCCGCCGCAGGTTCTGTCGGTCGGTCTTGCCCACGAACATATCGAACACGCTCACCGTCATCGCCAGATTGCGCACCGTCTTGAAGCCCAGCAGCACCACCGCGTCCTTCACCGAAGCAATCTTGCGCGAGAAGCCGTAGTACGCCGAGTTCACCGTGTTCAGCACGCGCGTCGACATGCCCTGATCGATACTGATGAGCCGTTCCAGGTCTTTCACATTCGCGTTCGGGTTGCTGGTCAGGTGAATAATCTGATGCACCACCTGCGGCAACACGGCAAGGTCTTTCACCTTCTGCACAATCGATTGCGTTTGAGCGACCATAGTAGCCTCCTATCCGCTGTAGATGACGCGCACAATCTCCTCGATGCTGGTGCGCCCCAGCAGCACTTTTTCGAGGGCGTCCTCTTTGAGCAGGCGCATGCCCTGCTCCACTGCCGCTTTTTGAATAGTGTAAGCGGCGGCGTGTTTCAGAATCAAGTCGCGCACGGGGTCGGACATCACGAGCAGCTCGTGGATGCCAGTGCGCCCCTTGTAGCCCGTGTTTTTGCAGTTCTCGCACCCTTTGGCGCGATAAATCGTCAGTTCATTCAGATTGGGCGGCGGGGTGAAGCCGTAGCGTGTGAACTCCGACTCGGTGGGCTGATACGGCTCCTTGCAGCGGGGGCAGAGCGTACGCACCAGTCGCTGCGCCAGCACTGCAATCAGCGACGAGGCAATCATAAACGGCTCCACACCCATCTCTATTAGGCGCGGCGGCGCGCTGGAGGAGTCGTTCGTATGCAGCGTGGATAGCACGAGGTGCCCCGTGAGCGCGGCTTCAATCGCAATCGTGGCGGTCTCGCGGTCGCGCATCTCGCCCACCATGATAATGTCGGGGTCCTGGCGCAGCATCGCCCGCAGCGCGCTCGCGAAGGTCAGCCCCGCTTTGGGGTTCACCTGCACCTGATTGATTCCCGGCAACTCGTACTCCACCGGGTCTTCCGCTGTGATGATGTTCACCAGCCCTGTGTTCAGACGCGAGAGGATCGAGTAGAGCGTGGTGGACTTGCCTGAGCCTGTGGGACCCGTGACGAGAATAATCCCATAGGAGCGGCTGATGACCTCTTCCAGCTTCGCGAGCGTGTCGGGCAAGAAGCCGAGTTTTTCCAGCCCAACGCGCACGCTGGACTTGTCCAGCACGCGCATCACGATTTTCTCGCCGTAGATGCAGGGCAGGGTGGAGACGCGAAAGTCGTACTCGCGCCCGTCGATGGTCGCGCTGATGCGGTTGTCCTGCGGCACGCGCTTCTCGGCGATGTCCATGTCCGCCAGAATCTTGAAGCGCGAGGTGAGCGATGCCTGCACGCGCTTGGGCAGCACCATCGAGTCGATCATCACGCCGTCGATGCGGTAGCGCACCTTCACGCAGTCGCGGGTGGGTTCGATGTGGATGTCGCTCGCGCCGTCGTTAATCGCCTGCGTGATAATCATGTTCGCGAGGCGCACGACGGGCGCGTCGTCGGCGATTTCGCGCAGCTCTTCCGCCGAGAGTTCCTCTTCGGAGCCTTCGTGGACGAGCATCTCGCTTTCGCCGAGGTCGCGCATGAGTTCCTTGACGGTGTCCGAGACGGCGGAGTCGGTTCGGTAGAGCTTTTTGAGCGCGTTGTGGATGTCTTCCTCGGTCGCGATGACGGCTTCGATTTCGTGTTTGGTGTGCTGGCGGATTTCGTCGATGGCGAAGATGTCCAGCGGGTCGGCAAGCGCGACGATGAGGCGTCCGTTCTCTTTGGCGACGGGCACGGCGCGATAGCGTTTGGCGAGTTCGGGGGTGAGCAGCGACGCCAGTTGCGGGTCAGGCGGGGTCTCCACGAGGTCGACAAACGGCACACCCCAGTGCTGTCCCATCACGCGCACGCGATCTTTCTCGGTGATGTGTCCGAGCTGTACCAGCAGATGTTCCAGAGGGAGCGGCACGCCTTCGTGTTGCTTCTGGAGCGCTTCGTGGAGTTGGTCTTCGGTAATCAGCCCCAGCTGCAGGAACAGGTCGGCGATGCCGACAAAGCCCGTTGCGCCTCCGTACCCCATCGTCAAGGGGGGTTATTCCACAACAGGGGGGCGAAAATGAGAAAAGACCCGAGCGCTCTGAGATTGCCCTTTTCGGGCACGTCTTCCCGTCGAGCGTCGCTTCGAAGCTTTCGGAAGCCTTAACCGACGTTGCCGCCGATCCGAAGGCGTCCTATCACTTCTCGAGTGGGCGCTCGCGTTCCGAGCGTTCCTATCTGCCGCTTGCGGTTGCCTTTGCTGGGGCGCAGGCGTCCGCATTACTCCTCGCCGTCCCAAACCTCCGCCGCTTTCGCGGCGCGGCTCGCGCGGGCTTCGCGAGGCTCCCGACAGCAGGGGCTTTCCCGTTGCACTCGGGTCACGCCGTCGGGTTTCCCCAACAGCATCTATATTATAGCACATCGAGGGCGCGTTTGTCAAGGGGTTAAGGGGATTTTAAGGCGAATTCAGGGGAAATTTGGGGGTAAATTCGGGGATTTGCGATTCGGAGGGGGAGC
>CAYYCA010000308.1:0-3049 GCA_964470265.1 uncultured Fimbriimonadales bacterium
GTGGCACGGGCGTCCCCGCCCGTGCTATGCCTGAGCGAGACACTCAAGCCACGGTTAGTCAATTTCGGGCAGGCGCACCACCATCCGCTTGTTGGGCACATCGACCTGTAGGATATACTCCTCGACGGCGGGGATGGTGTACGCGCCGATGTCGTAGAAATCATACGCCGCGCCGTGGCGCACATTTTTGAGCTTACCGATGCGCTCGCCCGTCTCGGTAAACACCTCCATGCCAATCAGGTCGTCGATGTAGTATTGCCCCTCCTCTAAGGGCATGCGCTCTTCTGGGGGAATCATCAGCCATGCGCCGCGCAGCTGCTCCGCCTGATCGCGCGTTTCGACGCCTTCGAGGGTCAACACGAGATACTCACCGTGCCAACGCGCGCTTTTGACGAAGCATTCTTGCGGCTTCATCGTGCGAGGCGGCTTTTTGCGATGGGGAGGGCGCAGCGCCTCCGCCTCAGGGGGTTCAGGTTTCGGCGGCAGCCACCAGTAGAGCCGTGCGCCCGGATAGAACCGTTCGGGAAAATCGGTTTCCAGTCGCACCTTCAGTTCGCCGCGGATCCCGAACGGGCGCACGACTACGCCCACCGTCACCCACTGTCGGGCGATTTTCGGGATATACGGCTTCGCCATCGTTTACTCGGCGTCTTCCGCGCCGGTGTCGGCAGGTCCGCTGTCGGTTTGGACGATGACCTGCACGCGCACGCGATTTTTCGCGCCTGCCGCCTGCGCGACAGTGCGCAGCGCGTTCACGATGCGCCCCTGCTTGCCGATGACGCGCCCGCGATCACCCTCCGCCACCTGAATCGTGTAGCGCAACAGCGAGCCGTTGCGCTCCTCGCGAATCTGCACCGCCTGCTGGTCATCCACCAACGCGCGAATCGACGCCTCCAGAAACTCTCGCAACATAGTCCTATCCCCTTAATTCGTCGCAGCAGCGTCTTTGTTCGACGACTCCGCCTTGAATTTGTCCCACACGCCAGTAATCTTGAGCAGATGCTCGACCGTATCGGTCGGTTGCGCGCCCGTGCGGAGCCAGTGCAGCACCCGCTCCTCGTTGAACTGGATGTGCGCAGGGTCAGGAATCGGGTTATACTGCCCGACAATCTCCACGCACTTGCCCGAGCGCGGGTTCTGGCTCGGCGCGACCACCACACGGTACACGGGTTTCTTCTTTTTGCCGACACGCATCAAACGAATCCTCAGCATCGAATAGCCTCCTGTATCGTCATCGAGGGGCTATTATACCCGCTCTGTGTCGTAAAGTGAATCTAACTGTTCTCGATAGCGTTCGATGATTCGGGCGCGGCGCATTTTGAGCGTGACGGTCACATCGCCCGCTTCGAAAGTGAACGGCTGCGGCAACAGGATGAACCGCTTCACCTTCTCGTAAGAGGCGAAGGGGCGCATTGCGTCTTCCACCTGCGCGCTCATCCACTCTACGACCTTGGGGTGCTGAATCAGCTCCTCGCGCGATTGACAGGCGATGCCCTGTTTCTCCGCCCACTCTTCCAGATTCACGAAGTCAGGCACAATCAGCGCGGAGACAAACTTCTTCTTGTCGCCGTAGATGACCGCCTGCTCGATGTAGGGGTTGCGGATGAGGGCGTTTTCGAGCGCGACGGGCGCGATGTTCTTGCCGCCCGCCAGCACGAAGATGTCCTTCTTACGGTCGGTGATGCGCAGGAACTGCCCGTCGACAATCTCGCCGACATCGCCCGTGTGGAACCAGCCGTCGCGGTCAATCGCTTCGGCGGTGGCTTCGGGCTTGCGCCAGTAGCCCTTCATGACATTGGGTCCCCGCGCCAGAATCTCGCCGTCGTCGGCGATTTTGATTTCCACACCGGGGAAGGGGACGCCCGCTGTGCCGATTTTGTTATGTTTGGGCGTATTGCCCGTCAACACAGGCGAGGTCTCAGTCAGCCCATAGCCCTGAAAGAGTTGGATTCCGTTTTCCCAGTAAAACTCGGCGACCTGTGGGTCTAACGCCGCGCCGCCGCTGATTGCCCAGATGAGCCTGCCGCCGAACGCGCGGCGCATCCCCTTCTTGCGGGCGTAGCCCCCCAGCAAGCGCAGGAACGGCTTGCTCTGAATCACCCCCATCACGCGCTCGCGCACCTTCTCATAGAAGCGCGGCACGCCGTTAATCGCGTGCGGGCGCACCTCCTGCAGGTTCTGCCCCAGCGTATCGAAGGTCTCCGCGAACGCCATCTGCACGCCCAGCCCAATCGCCACGAGGTAGTCGCAGGTTCGGGCATAGATGTGGCTTAGGGGCAGGAAGTTGAACATGATATACTCGCGCCCCGGCGGCGGGAACATCTGCATCGAGGCGTACATGCTGGAGAGCAGGTTGCCGTGCGAGAGCATCACGCCCTTGCTGTCGCCTGTGGTACCCGAAGTGTAAATCAGTGTGGCGAGCGTGTCCCAGCCTGTCGACTCGGCGGTTTCGCGCACGAGGGTCGGCTTGTCGCGCAGAATCGCCTCGCCCTCGCGTTGCAGTTCGGCAATCGGCGTCCAGCCGCTCACGGGCTGAAAACTGAAAAAGTGTTTCAGCGCAGGCAGGTTCGCGCGGATTTGCTCGATTTTCTGCGCCTGCGTCTCGTTGGAGACGAAAATCGCGCAGGCTTCCGAGTCGCGCAGCTGCTCCTCGACCTGCGACGGGGTAAGGGGAAAATGCAGGGTCACTGACGCCGCGCCGCAGTGCAGAATCGCCAGATCGGTCACGACCCATTCGTAGCTGTTCTCCGCGAGGATGGCTACGCGGTCGCCCGGCTGCACCCCGCGCGCGAGCAGCGCGGCGGCGAGCGTCTCCACATCGCGTTTGACCGTCTGCCAAGAGACGGGCTGATACACGCCCTCGCGCTTGACTAAGTAGAGCGTCGAATCGCCCAATGTTGCTGCCTGCGACTGGAACAGCGCGGGGATGGAACGCGCCTGATGCTCGCACCATGCGCTGCGCCAGCGCAACTCCAGCGGCTCGCCCTTGAGATAGTTCGTCGCCATCGCCCACCTCTACCGACTGTTTAGTGAGCAAGATTGTACCCGA
>CAYYCA010000309.1:0-3045 GCA_964470265.1 uncultured Fimbriimonadales bacterium
TAAGTTCGTTAGGCACTCCTCCAACACCTCCACTACCGACACGGGCGGTTCTGGCAGGTCATTCAGGCGTTGGCGCATCGCCTGAACGACTGCCGCGCGTTCGTCGGGGTTCAGGCGGTCGGCTCCGAGCGTCAACTCCTGCGCCGCGTTGATGACCAGAATATGCCAGCGCGCCTGCAGATATTCGATCAGCTTTCTATAAACCTGCGTCTCGCCGTGCTGCAGCAGCCCGCTCAGCGCGTGAATTTTCACATAGTGCGAGCGATCGTTGCGATAGACTTTCCAGAGGAACGCTTTCAACCATGGGTATTGGGCACAAGTAAGGTTCATAAGGGCGTAGCCGCGCACCAGTGGGTCTGGATCGGCGACGGCTAAGCCAAGCGCGTGAGTCATTACTTCGTGGGCAGTGTTGCCCATCAGGGCTTCCAGTGTACATACGCGCACCAGCGGCTCGGCGTCACTGAGAAACGGCAGCAGCTCGGCTGTGAGCTGGGAAGCGTAGCCGCTTCCTCCAACGGCTTCTATCGCCTCCCAGCGGAACATCTCGTCAGGATGCTGAGCCGCTGCCTGGAGTAGTGCACGAGCAGAGTCTAAATCGACAGGTTGTGACATTTCACCAAAACTCCGTCCTCAGGTTGGGCGCGCTCGGAATGGCGATTGCGTGTTGCGAGTATCAAATTATACCGGATTGCGAGACGGTATACTTCCCCCGATGCGCTACAAAGTTCTTGGCTCGCCTGCGCCGCTGGCAACGCCTGTGGAAGACCCGCTCCACAGGGCGGCGTTCGCCTATCGCGTGCAGGGCGTTCTGGAGGCAGGCGCGCCTGCCACGCTAATCGAAATCTACGCGCAGCGACAGACGCTCTATTCTTACGCCGAGCGCGCCTGTCGCCTGCTGATGGAGTGCTACCTGCTGGCGAATCAGCGGCTGGGCTTAGACCACCCCCTGCGCTACAACCGCCTGCTGCGCGTGTTCCTGATGACCGAGGGCAAAGCGGGCGCGGAGCAGCAGCAGAACCTCATTTACCTCTACGACCTGAGCGAGCGTGTACCGCCCCACGAGTGGGTGCGCGAGTTGACCCACGAATACGGACACTGGATTATCCCGCCGATTAACTCGTTTGTGGAGCCAGAGCCGTGGGCGAACGGGGACCTGGGCGAGCGGTGGTTCACTTATTATCTGGCGGAGAACGCGAGAAATCTCAACGGCTCCTCGGATCTTCTCATGGGCGCGCCGCTTTCTGCGCTGGAGTCGTACCTGCGCCGCGCGGCAGCGCCTTTGGTGGAGCGGATGGCGCGCGAGGGGCTGAACCCGCAACGCTGGCGCTCGCGCCGTCGCGACGGCTACGAGGAGTACCTCGCGCTTGCGCTTTACATCGACAGAGTCTACGGCAGCCGACGGCTGGGCAGGGCGATGCTCTGCGCAGGCGGAGTGGAACCTGACGACTTCCTGCGGGGTGTGCGCGAAAGCCTGACCGAGCCGGAAACCCTCTCGGCGGAGTTGCCGTTCCCGAACGCCTATCTGTTTTTGCCAGGCGGCGCAGCGCGCTGGCGAATTGTCGAGCCGCGCGACGCGAAACTTACGCCCGACCCGAAACGCCCCGAATGGGCGTGCTGCGCCGCCACAAAGCTGCAGTTGCGCCGCCGCTGAACCTACAGGTTGCCACGCAACGCCTGCTCGCGCTCAATCGCCTCAAAGAGCGCCTTGAAGTTGCCCTTGCCGAACCCGCGCGAACCGTGCCGCTCAATCACCTCAAAGAACAGCGTCGGGCGATCCTGCACGGTCTTCGTGAAGGTTTGCAGTAGGTAGCCCTCCTCGTCGCGGTCGACCAGAATACCCAGCTCGGCAATGGCGCGTAGGTCTTCTTCTATCTCGCCAACACGCTTGGGCACTTCCTCGTAGTAGGTCTGGGGCACATAGATAAACTGCATGCCGCGCGCCTTCAGGTGGCGCACCGTGTTGATGATGTCGTCCGTCAGCAGCGCGATATGCTGCACGCCCGGACCCGCGTTGTATTCCAGATACTCTTCAATCTGCGATTTGCGCCGCCCCTCCGCTGGCTCGTTAATCGGCAGCTTAATTTTGCCGCGCCCGTCCTGCACCACTTTGGACATCAGCGCGGAATACTCGGTGCTGATGTCGTCGTCCGAGAAATGCACCAGCAGCTCGAAGCCCATAATCTCGCGGTAGAAGTCGACCCAGTAGTTCATCTTGCCCAGCTCCACATTGCCCACGATGTGGTCGATCTCTTTGACGCCAATCGATTCGCCTGGAATAAACATCTCCTTGAAGCCGGGCATAAAAGTTCCTTTATAGCGGTCGCGGTTCACGAACGAGTGAATCACATCGCCGTAGGTGTGAATCGCCGCCAGATGCACCTCGCCGTCGTCGTCTTTGATTACAGTTGGTTCCATCGCCCCTTGTGCGCCGCGCCGCACGGCTTCGCTGTAGGCGCGCTCCACATCGTCCACCTCGAAGGCAATGTCGCGCACGCCGTCGCCGTGTCTAACCAGCCACTGCGATAGGGGATGGTCTTGCTTGTACGGGGCGGTCAACACGAAACGAATCTCATTTTGCTGCAGCACATAGCTGGCTTCCTGTCGGTTGCCCGTCTCCAGCCCGGAGTAGGCGACCACATCGAATCCGAACAGCGTGCGGTAGTAGTACGCCGCCTGCTTGGCGTTGCTCACGAAAAAGCGCACATGGTCGATGCGCCGAATCGGCATGATGTCTTGCATAGTTCCAACCTCCTTCGTTGCAGGTGCGGGAAGTATACCTGTTTAGATGCGCTCTGGCGCATGCCCCAGCGACTTTCAAAACTTTACTCAATAAAGTTGAGTCCGTCTAAAATAGGACTTAAGTCCCTTGTCAGTGGGTAAAAATCACGCTAAAATTGCAGACAGAGAGCAAAGGAGGTGTGTTTTGGATGCTAAAGCGGTTGTGCTTGATTGCGCTGGTATGCTTGTCGTTGCCCGCCGTATCGCTTGCGGGCGCTGGCGACATTGCTGTGTATGTGTACGACCTGAAAACGGGCGCGGATGTCA
>CAYYCA010000310.1:0-3034 GCA_964470265.1 uncultured Fimbriimonadales bacterium
CCAACTTTTCCCTCTTGACAAACCGCTGCGCCGTTTGGGGTATAATATCACTTGCCACGCGCGGGTGGTGGAATTGGTAGACACGCATGGTTGAGGGCCATGTGGGCGTAGCCTGTGTGGGTTCGAGTCCCACCCCGCGCACCAAGGGCGGTTAGCTCAGTGGGAGAGCGCTTCGTTCACACCGAAGAGGTCGCTGGTTCGAGTCCAGCACCGCCCACCACCTCTATCATGTTCCCCAATTTTTTTTTAGCAGGAATTGTTCAGACCGTCGCAAAACCAGTTTCACAGGTGATTCGCATGAGGAAATTGCTTGTGGTTTTGGGGATTGCGACGGCGGCGAGCCTGCTCGCGTTCGGTTGGCTGCGCCAGGATGATCTGGAGTACGCGCAGAAGCAGTTCCTTCTGACCACGCTCATCGGCGAGAAGAGCGGCTACATCCTCACGCCCCCTGAATTCGTGGCGCAGCCGTTCATTCGGCGTATCGAGTGGTCGCCTGACGGAAGCCATGCGGTTCTTCTTCAGAGCGCCATCCGCTTTGAGGGCGAGGGGCAGAACCTCAACGCCGATTTGCGCCATCGCGCGCTCGCTTGGAGCCGTAAAACGAAGCGCGTAAGCGTCCTCTGGGAGTCGGCAGTTACCGATACCGAAATTGACCCGCGGCGCGATGTGCAGGTCGCCTTTTTCAAGGATGCGCCCGCGTGCCTTATCGCCGTGCGCGAGGGAAAGTTCAACGACTCCGACAGTTCCCTATGGACGGTCTACCATGCGCCGTTGAACGGGCGCGCGGTGAAACTGGGCGAGTTCAAGGGCGTCTACCTGCTCGCGCCGCCCGAAGATGAATGGCGCTACCTGGTATGGCATCAAGTTGACCCTGAGGGTATGAACACGATGCGCTACTTCTATGCGCCTGTGTCTCCGGCAGGCAAGCTGGAGACGCCGCGCCCTCTGGCTCCAACCGCTACGGAAGTCGCCCTTTACAGCTTCGTTTCAGACAGGGATTATGTGGAGTGGCACGCCGACGGAAAACAGCTCATCGCAACCCTTCTCCCACCGCCAACTTACGACGCAACGACGGATACTTTCATCCAGAGCGACAATGTTCGCTATGTGCTGTGGAATCCACGCACGAACCAGGAACGCGAGATCGCCCCGTCCGAGCTGCGCCGCTATGCGCCTAAAACTGCCGTCGCGCTAAACATCGACCACGCGCAGCAACAGCTTCAGCACAGAGGCGTGCAGGGAGCGACGCAAGCTACATGGCTCATCGAGGGCGAAGGCGCAACGCTCGTCGCCGCCGACTCCCCGCTTGCGGAAGTCTCCCCGCAGGGCGACGCGATCCTCTATGTGGCGCACGGCGCGGCGTTCTACCGCAGCCTGATTACGCTCAACGCCGACGACCTGCGCGCGATGGTGGAACAGGCAAAAATCAGTCAATACACCTCGCAGGCGAAGCAGATCGGGCTGGCGCTGATGATGTATGTGCAGGACTATGACGAGAACTTCCCGCCGAACTTCGGCAACGAGGGCGTGGCGGAGGTACTCTCACCCTACTTGAGGAATCGTGGCGTGTTTGAGGTGGATGGCGCATTCGCGTTCCATTACCTGATGAACGGGCAGAGCCTGGCGAATATCGACGCCCCGGCGAATACCGAGGTTGGCTACCTGCTGTTGCCCAACGGGCGCGTGGTTATCTACGCCGATGGGCATGTGAAGTGGAAACCGAACCGATGAAACGCGCGAAGTGGGGCTGTCTCTCGGTAGTTGGGTTGACGGCGCTGGCGGTGGTTGCGCTCCTAATCTGGGCGTACCGTCCGCCGCGCCTCGAAGTGCCCGAACGTCAGTACCCGCCCAACAACGCCTACGAGAAACTGGCGGCGATTGCGGAGCGGTTGAACGAGATCGAGCGTTCAACGCCGCGCTTGCAGATGCTGAGCAGGCGCGCGCATGACACTCGCGCGCCCGCGCCGATGCCTGCCGCCGACCACGCCGACTACGCCCGCGCCGTCGAGCCGCTCCTGCGCGAGTACCGTCGCTACCTCGATGCGCCGAGCAAGGTGGTGATGCAGTACGACCCGAATAACGACCCGTTTTTCGGAATCGCGCCACTGTTGCGCAACCTGGCGCGCGCTGAGAATTACTTCATTCGCACCGCGTTCGCCCGCAACCGCCAGGAGGAAGTCGTCGAGCGAGCGACCGCGCTGGTCAAGTATAGTAATCAGGTCTCTCGCGACGGCGCGATGATTCACTATCTCGTGGGCGCCGCTGTCCGTTCCATCGCCTTAGACCATGTGCGCAAGAATATCGAGCGGCTCAACAACCGCGCTGCGCTGGAGCGACTGTTGCGCTGGGCGCAGGAAGATGAACGCCACCGCCCCGCGTTCGTGCCGATTCTGGAGACGGAGCATCACTACAATCGCGCGATGACGATGCGGATGTATCGGAACCCACAGCCGATGGACCCAGCCAGCCCTCAGTGGTGGGAAACCATGCCGTTGCTGCCGCAAATCTACATCAAGACCTCAATCCCCGAAATGGAGTGGGCGTGGGGTCAAATCAAAGCCTACGCCGCCAAGCCCGCGTGGGAGCGCAAGCCGGGCGATTTTCCCCGCGTGCGCCATCCGCTGAACGATGCGCTGTTGCCCGTGTTCGCGCAGCCAATCAATCGTCGGGACGCCGATGTCGCGGTTGCGCGTTTGCTGGGCTGCGTCGCGGCAATCCGCCTGCACAAACAGCGCACGGGACGCTACCCCGACTCGCTGGAGGCGTTGAATCTGGGCGAACTAACGATCGACCCCTTCACGGGCAAGCCGTTCATCTACAAAGTCGACCCGCGCAAGGGGGTTCTGATTTACTCGGTCGGCGTGAATAAGCGGGACGACGGTGGAATCGTCGCTGAGCGCGACTGGTACGGCGAGCAAGGCGACCTCGCCATTCAGCCCACAGGAACCAAGGCGCAGACGGATTTGTGGCTGAAGTAATACCAACTGAGTTTTCAAGTGCATCGTCGGCGGGACGCCGACGCTACGCGAAGCGC
>CAYYCA010000311.1:0-2999 GCA_964470265.1 uncultured Fimbriimonadales bacterium
GCCGCCGAAGCCGCCCTGCCCCCCGTGGCGCGAGCGCGATATTGTGGAGATTCCGGTGGAATAGCCCCTGTTTTCCGCATCCAAATCGGCAGGAGCGCAGCGTGGTTCCTCGAAAATACTATCTGAGGTGAAACTATGGCGCAGCAAGGCATGACACGGCGCGAGTTTCTAAAAGCGTCGGCGGGCGCAGCGGCGCTGGCGACCCTGCCTGTCGAACTGTTCGCCCATGCGCAAGGGCGGGATACCCTGCGCGTGGGACTTATCGGCTGCGGCGGACGCGGCACCGGCGCCGCCATCGACTGCCTCGACGCCCACCCCAGCGTGGAACTGTACGCGATGGGCGACGCCTTCGAAGACCGACTGAACGCTTCGCTCCAAGCGTTGGAACAGGAGAAAAAAGACCGCCTGAATATCGGCAATCGCAAGTTTGTCGGGCTGGACGCCTACAAGGGCGTGATTAGCAGCGGCGTGGATGTCGTGTTGCTCTGCACGCCGCCTGGGTTCCGCCCCATCCACTTCCGCGAGGCGATTCAGGCGGGCAAGCATGTGTTCATGGAAAAGCCTGTCGCCGTGTGCCCTGCAGGAGCGCGCCTAATGTTCCAGATGGGCGAACTCGCGACCCAGAAACGGCTCAGCGTCGTCGCAGGCACGCAACGCCGCCACGAACCGAACTACATCGAGACCATCCGCCGCATTCAAGAGGGCGCGATTGGCGACATCGTCGGCGGCGCATGCTACTGGAATCAGGGCGGACTCTGGCATGTCGACCGCAACCCCCAGTGGAGCGATGTCGAATGGCAGATGCGCAACTGGCTCTACTTCACCTGGCTCTCGGGCGACCACATCGTGGAGCAGCACATCCATAACATCGATGTCATTAACTGGGTCTTGGGGGCGCATCCGATTAGCGCGATGGGCATGGGCGGACGCCAGGCGCGCACCGAGCCGCACTACGGACACATCTACGACCACTTCGCTGTGGAGTTCGAGTACCCCGGCGGGATTAAAGTGCTGAGCATGTGCCGCCAGATCGACAACTGCGCCATTCTAATCGGTGAGCGCGTCGTCGGCACGAAGGGCACGGCAGATCCGTCAGGCAGCATCACGACAGGGAGCGAGACCTGGCGCTACGACGGTCCCAAGCGCAGCGGCTATAAGCAGGAGCATGTCGCTCTAATCAACGCTATCCGCAATAATCAGCCCATCAACGAGACCCGCGCCGTGACGGAAAGCACCCTCGCGGCGATTATGGGGCGCATGTCGGCGTACACGGGCAAGGTGGTCACCTGGGACTTCGTGATGAACAAGTCGCAGCTGAACCTGCTGGAGCGGGCGGAGAAGCTGGAGTTCGGTCCGATGCCCGTGGACGAAATCGCGTTGCCGGGCAAGACTGCGCTGGTGTGATGGGACTTTTCGGCATGCGGTATACTTGTTGACGCTATGCCGCGCGTTACGGTGATTGGCGGCGGGTTTGCGGGCGTAGAAGCCGCGTGGGCCGCCGCTCGGCTCGGAGTGCCGGTTCGCCTCTACGAAATGCGCCCCAAGCGCAGCACGCCCGCTCACAAAACGGGCTGGCTCGCTGAACTGGTCTGTTCGAACTCGTTCAAATCGCTGCTGCCCACCACGCCTTCAGGGCAGCTCAAGTGGGAAATGGAACGGCTCGGCTCGCTGGTCATCCCCACAGCGCGCGAGTTCGCTGTACCAGCGGGCGAGGCGTTAGCCGTCGATCGCGAGCCGTTCGCGCGGGCAATCACGGCGCGAATCGAACTCCACCCCCTGATAGAGGTGGTACGCGAAGAAGTCACCGAAATCCCCCCTGACCGCCCGCTGGTGATTGCCACGGGACCGCTTACTTCCGACGCGCTGGCGAACGAAATCGCTCGCATCACAGGCAAACAACATCTCTATTTCTACGACGCCGTGTCGCCGATTGTGGACGCCAGCACCATCGATTACGAGCGGGTCTTCTTCGGCAACCGTCGCGAGAAGGGCGACCCCGCCTACATCAACTGCCCCTTCACCAAAGAGGAATATGAACGGTTCTGGCAGGCGATTGTGGAGGCGGAGCTGGTTCCCCTGCACGATTTTGAGGAGCCGCGCTTTTTCGAAGGGTGCGTCCCGCTGGAGGAACTCGCGGCGCGCGGCAAGGACACCCTGCGCTTTGGTCCCTTGAAACCCGTTGGGCTAATCGACCCGCGCACGGGCAAGCGTCCCTACGCCGTGTTGCAGTTGCGCCCTGAGAACAACGAGCGCACGCTCTACAGCCTCGTAGCGTGCCAGACGCGCATGAAGTGGGGCGAGCAGAAGCGCGTGTTCCGCCTTGTGCCCGGCTTGGAGAACGCCGAGTTCGTGCGCTACGGGGTCGTGCATCGCAACACCTATCTCGACTCGCCGCGCTTACTGCAGCGCACCTTGCAGTTCTGCGAGGATGGCAGGCTGTTTTTCGCGGGGCAGATGGTTGGCGTGGAGGGCTATATCGAGTCGGCGGCGTCGGGGATTATCGCGGGGTTGAACGCCGCGCGGCTGGCGCTGGGCAAGCCTGCCGTTGCGCCCCCGCCCGAAACGGTCATCGGCTCGCTGCTCCATTACATCAGCACCTATCCCCACAAAGACTTCCCGCCGATGAACGCGAACTGGGGGCTGCTGCCCGAACCCGAAGACGCCCCGAAAGACCGCGACCTGCGTCGCCAGCTCAAACTCCAGCGAGCGCGGGAGGCGATGGAGCGCTTCGCACAGGCGTTGATGCTGTGAGAACGCCTCTAACAAGTGTCGCAAAGTCGTCGGCGGGGACGCCGACGCTACGAGCGCGCTTCGCGTAGCGTCGGCGTCCCCGCCGACAAGCCATCCCACGCCCGTAGCGTCGGCGTCCCCGCCGACAAGCCATCCCACGCCCGTAGCGTCGGCCTCCCCGCCGACAAGCCATCCCACGCCCGTAGCGTCGGCCTCCCCGCCGACAAGCCATCCCACGCCCGTAGCGTCGGCGTCCCCGCCGACAAGCC
>CAYYCA010000312.1:0-2954 GCA_964470265.1 uncultured Fimbriimonadales bacterium
GCTACAAGGAGTGTTTTGCACGGGCGAGACGCCCGTGCTACGGGGAGTGCTTTGCACGGGCAAGATGCCCGTGCTACGAGGGGCAGTCTGAAGGATTAGCGCGGGGGCGGACTTCGGGGGACGATAACACGATACAACGGCGAGAGATAGAGAGGAAAGTAGGGTAAGAAACGGAGTTGGGGCGCAGGAATAATCAACTCGGCGGCACAAACCGCGCGCGGCATCGCGGTTAGCACAAGTTGTTGCTGCTCGGCGCGGTCGCACTGGCTGAACGCCATCGCCTGCTCCAGCGGCGTTTTCGCCTGAGCGCAGCAGCAGTTCGCGCCGCCTGCACAGTCGCGACATTTACAGATCGCCACATCACAGCGCGCCCCAGCAAACGCTTCGCGCCAGCCAGCCGTCGGCGTCTGCCCAAGCAGCAACGTGACCAGCAACATCCATTGCCAGCCGCGCATCGCCCCCAATTATACCCAATCAACTTACTGAGTCTATCAATCTTTCTGCAGGGCGGGTACACTATCGCCATGATGAAAGTCGGCGTGATTGGCTGCGGGAATATCAGCCCTGTGTATCTGCGGGTGGCGCAGCGGTTTCCAGAGATCGAGGTGTTCGCAGTCGCTGACGCGGTTCCTGAGCTGGCGCAGGAGCGCGCCCAACAGTTCAAGGTGCCCCATGTGTTGAGCGTGGACGAGCTGCTCAACCACCCCGAAATTGAGATTGTGCTGAACCTGACGCCGCCGAAGGCGCACGCGCCCCTCAACAAAGCCGCGCTTTTGGCGGGCAAGCATGTCTACTGTGAGAAGCCGTTCGGCGTAAATCGCGAGGAGGCGCGCGAGGTTCTCGAAATCGCGGAACAGCAAGGACTGTACATCGGCTGCGCGCCCGACACCGTACTGGGCGCAGGGATTCAGACCTGCCTGAAACTGATTCGCGAGGGGGCGATTGGCGAGCCTGTCGGCGCAGGGGCGTTCATGCTCAGTCCCGGACACGAACGCTGGCATCCGAACCCCGAATTCTTCTACGAGCAGGGCGGCGGACCGATGCTGGATATGGGACCGTACTACATCACGACGCTGATTACGCTGCTGGGCGCGGCGCGGCGCGTGGCGGGTATCAGCCGAATCACGCGCCCCACCCGCCTGATTACCAGCGAGCCGAAGCGCGGGCAGATGATTCAGGTAGAAACGCCCACCCATATCACAGGCGCAATCGAGTTCGCCAACGGCGCGATTGCGACGGTCATCATGTCGTTCGATGTGTGGGCGCACAGACTGCCATGTATCGAAATCTACGGCACGGAGGGCACACTCGGCGTGCCCGACCCGAACGGCTTCGGCGGACCCGTGCTGCTGCGTCAGGCGAACGACACCGAGTGGCGCGAAGTGGAACTCACGCACCCCTACGCCGAGCAGTACCGCAGTCTGGGGCTGGCAGAAATGATCCGCGCGATTCAGGAAGGGCGTCCGAACCGCCTAAACGGACGGCTCGCCTATCATACGCTGGAGGTGATGCTGGCGTTCAACGACTCGTCGGCGGCGGGACGGCATATCGAGCTGGAGAGTACCTGCACGCCGCCCGAACCGATGCCGACGGAGGGATTAGGCGGGTGAGACGCCTTGACAGGCGCACGGTATCGGGTATAATCCTGTAGACAATTATCTACCTTTCAGGAGACGACGATGGCGATGAACAATCTTTCGGCAGCAGACAAGCAGAAGGCGCTGGAGGAGGCGATTGCGCGGGCGGAGCGCCAGTTCGGTAAAGGGAGCGTGATGCGCTTGGGCGAAGCGACGCGCCTACAGGTCGCCGTCATCCCCACGGGCAGCACCGCGCTGGACATGGCGCTGGGCGTTGGGGGCATTCCCCGTGGACGAATCATCGAGATTTACGGCACGGAATCGTCGGGGAAGACGACTCTTGCGCTCCATATGATTGCCGAAGCGCAGAAGCTCGGCGGGAACGCGCTGTTCGTGGACGCGGAACACGCGCTCGACCCCGAATATGCCCGCGCGATCGGTGTGGATGTCGACCGCCTGTTTATTTCGCAGCCGTCCACAGGCGACGAGGCGCTGGAGATTATGGACACCCTGATTCGCAGCGGCGCGTTCGATATTGCCGTGCTGGACTCGGTCGCCGCGCTGATGCCCCGTCAGGAGGTGGAAGGCGACATTGGCGATGTGACGGTCGGAGCGCAGGCGCGCCTGATGTCGCAGGCGTTGCGCAAGCTGGGCGCGTCCGCCGCGAAAAGCAACACCGCCGTCGTGTTCATCAACCAGATTCGCGAGAAGGTGGGCGTAATGTACGGCAACCCGGAGACCACGCCGGGCGGGCGTGCGCTCAAGTTCTGGGCGTCGGTGCGCCTCGAGGTGCGCCGCGTGGACAATATCAAGCAAGGCAACGAGATTATCGGCGTGCGCACGCGCGTCAAGGTCGTCAAAAACAAGGTCGCGCCCCCCTTCAGGCAAGCCGAGTTCGATGTGATTTTCGGGCAGGGCATCTCCAAGCTGGGCGACCTGCTTGATCAGGCGCTGGCGATGGGCGTCATCCAGAAGTCGGGCACTTGGTTCAGCTTCGGCGAGACGCGCCTGGGGCAGGGACGCGAGAACGCCCGCGCTTACCTGGAGCAGAATCCCGAACTGGTCCAACAGATCGAGCAAGCAGTACGCTCGCAGATGTCGCCGACCGCGGTGGTCGCCGCCGCCAGCGACATCGACGAGGCGGTCGAGGCGCTGGACTGAACTTCGCGCTTGGTACGACGACGGGGATGCCGACGCGGCGAGTACGATTGCGTAGCGTCAGCATCCTGCCGACGATTTGGGCTACTTGAACTCTCGATTGGTATTACGGCACTGGAAACCCTGATCGGCATTATACCGATCGGGAGTCCGAGTAGTGCCACTCGTCGGCGGGACGCCGACGCTACGCGAAGCGCGTTCGTAGCGTCGGCGGGACGC
>CAYYCA010000313.1:0-2950 GCA_964470265.1 uncultured Fimbriimonadales bacterium
GTACGGGGGCGTGCCCCTACAGTGCCCTACTGCGGGAGACCTCGCGACGCCGCTGCTTTTGGAGACGATTTAATCTTGGAGGCACTTATGTCCCTCAAAGATGACAGCGCCCTCTTTTGGTGCGACGGCAGGAATGCCGTCGCACCAAAAGCACGCCCCGCATTTCGGGAACGAGTTGCCTTTGAGGAACCTACCGCTCCGGCTCCGAATCGCCAAGCAGCGGGGGCAGCTCGAACGGCTGCTCGCGGGTCTGCGCAAATGCGTAGCGGGCGAACCTGCCATCAGCAGTGAAGAACTCAATCAGGTAGCCGTGCACATGCATTTGCACGAAGCGACCGTCGGGGTTCTCCTGCATCGCCTGATGCATATCGCGAATAGCGCGGGCGCGCCGCGACGCCGCTTCTTCGCCTGTCGCAGAATAGCTGACAAAGTACCTGTCGTAGCGCCCGTTGCGGTCAACCAGCACGGGGAACTTTTGCTCATTGCCTGACTTCAGCATCACGAGCGATTCGGGCGGCGGCGTCGTCAACCGTTTCTCCAACTGATCGCGCGTTTCGGGATCCAGAATGTGGGCTATGAGCGAGACGCCAAGGTTTTGCAGGGTGTCGTCAATCGCGCTCTCTTTGGCGGGCATTGGCTCGCGGAACAGCCACTGGGCAGGCGGGAACTCGGCGCGCAACGCCTCGAGATAGCGCGTTTGCTGCGGACGGGTCAGCCGGCTCCAGAGGAGCGGTTCGCCTGCTATGAGTAGAGCGCGCTGCCCCTCGCTCAGCGACGCCAGAAACCGCAACGCGGGCAGGCAACTAATCAGCGGCTGGATGGCAAAGCGCGTCAGCGGGGCGTCGTTGTAGCTTCGGGTTTGCATCAAGTAGTCCGCCTGGCGGGAGCTGAGTTTGCCTGCCAGCGCGACATAGTCCCATAAAGTTAGTGCGTCCTGTTCATTTTTCGCTTCCAACGGACGCAGCCACGCTTCAGGCAGCTCCACCATACGCAGTTCCCAGTAGCGCTTGTGGCGCACGAGCAGGTAGTCGGCTTCGTCAAGTCGGATCCAGACGCGCTCGGCAAGCGGCTGAAGCAGTGCACGGGGCGAGAGATCGGGCTTGAGAAGGGGGTCCAACTGCGCTGTGCGGAAGGCGTCGCTTACAACAGGTCGGCGCGTCGCCCACGCGAGCCACTCTAAGGCGTCGGCGACGCTACAGCGGTAGCCCTGAAAGTCGTTCGGGCGGTAAAGCGTCGGTTGCGGCGCGGGACGGCTCGGCGCGGGCGCGGCGCGTTCAGGCAACGCCTCGTGCGCCTCCGCTATAGGCGTCGCCCACGCATCCCAGTCGCCCCACAGGGGCGAATCCGCTGCTCGCAGACTCAAGGGCAATTGGAAGCTGCCCGAGGTGGAAGCAACGAACGGAGTTGCCTCACCCACAGGGTGTTGCACCGTGTCGTCAGGTTGAACGACGCCCAGCTTCACTTTAGGAACACTCAGCAGCCGATAACTCATGACGCCCTGTGCGGGCAGCAGCCTGAGCCACATACCGACGAACTCAGGATTGTTGGGAGAGACTTCCGTGACAGTAGAGTTTATCCTGCCCTCCGTGAACTGTTGCACCGCCGTATGGTCGCGCTTCATCGCGGGCAGCAGCACATTCGGGAACGGGTAGACGCCCTGCGCGGGTTTGGTGCTGAGTCCAACCCACTGCCCTTCCAGCAGGGCGTTGAGGGCGCGCTCAGGTAGGGCGGCAAGGCACAGGTAGACATACGGTTCGTTGCGCCAGTAGCCTGCCGCTTCGGAGAACTCGACCTCGCCGCTGGGCATGCGGCGCTGGGCGGCGAAGGCGGTCAGGCTTTCCAGCAGTTGCAGGCGTTGGCGTTCCGAGTCGTTGAGCTCACTGCGGCGCGCCTCGAGGCGTTGCTTCTCCTGAATGCGCTGCTGCGGGGGTAGCTGGGCGACTTCACGGATAATGCGTTGCAACTCGCGCAAGGCGCGTAGACGCGCAGAGCGCATCTGATTCTGCGCCCGCTCTTCCTCAAGGCGCGTCTTGTCGGGAACGCGCAAGATGTAGCCGCCTTCCTCATGGGGCTGCCACTCGTAGCGTAGCAGGCGCGCCATTTGCGTGAGAATCTCGCGGGCAGAGCGGTTTTCCACAAACACACATACCTTCTCCTGCGCGATAGCGTCCTGACACCGCAAGGGCACGCCCACTTGACGGCTGATGACGCGCAGGGCGTCGCGCAACGGCTCCATCTTCAGCCAAACAGTTATCGGCGTTTGCAGCTTCGGGTCGTCGGCGAGCTTCACGGGCTGCGCCGTTGCTGCACTCAGCGCAAGCACCGCCAGGCTCACACAGAACATGAAGCGCCCCATGGTCTCACCATGCAGGCAATTCGTGGAATAGGATGGGATTCCTGCCGTCAGATGCGGCGTGGGTGCGACGGCGTTCCTGCCGTCGATTGACGTGAATACACATAGGATGCGACGGCAGGAACGCCGTCGCCTGAAGTTTGTCACTTCTCTGCATCCCTTGAAAAAAAATGGTCGGCGTGGGGTATCTTCCACCGTATGAAAAACACAAAACCCGCACGACCAACCGAAACACAGCATCCCTCAGACCATCTCCACCAGCTCCTCGCTCCGCTCGTCCCGCACGACCGACGCCCCGAACCCGCGCACACCACCCTCGCCCTCGCCGAACTGCTCCAGCCCGCCCGCCACACCATCGCCCAACTCGGGAGCCTGCTCGGACGCCTGACCTTCCCCGCCTGCGCGTATCGCCTCTTCCAACGCGCCTTCCGCCGCCTCTTTGAACCGTGCCTCGCGGCTCTGCCCCCGAACGAACCCCTGCGGGTCATCTTATACCGCTCGAGAGTTCAAGTAGTGCCAATCGTCGGCGGGACGCCGACGCTACGCGGGCGTCTGTCGGCGGGGACGCCGACCCGACGCGGGCGTCTGTCGGCGGGG
>CAYYCA010000314.1:0-2943 GCA_964470265.1 uncultured Fimbriimonadales bacterium
CCCTCTCCGCGTGCGGAGAGGGGGGCAAGGGGGGTGAGGTTCGGAAAATCAGGGACGCTGTTTGGAGATTGAACTCAGGCGTTGTACCCTTATCAGGAGGGGAGTTGGGTGCGTACGCAGCGCTGCGCGTTCCCCCTCTTCCGCAGCGCGGGAGAGGGGGTTAGGGGGTGAGGGCTGCAGTTTGTTTCATTTGAACTCCCAGTTGGTATTACTGCCTGATAGATCTGTGGCGGCGCGCCTGGCATTTTGCCTTCACCTCGAGCCCTAATAAGGGCACAACGCTCTATCTTGAACCCCCTCCGTAAGGTTCCCCCTACGCGGTAGGGGGAACCGTGGAGGGCTTGGTTCCCCTCGCGCAGCGGGAACCGCTTGAGTTTTTCGGTTCCCCTCGCGCGACGGGGGGAACCTTACGGAAAGGGGACAGATTTGTAAAATCAACTGCAAGCAGTGTGTGATGGAACTTATGGGGTGTCTCCTTGTCAGCGACTCCCCTCTCCCGCCACGCGGGCGCGAGGGATGCTTGTGGCATGGCGCATGCGCTCGGCTCTCCTCTTCCACGCTGTGGGGAGAGGCGGCGATTGAGGATTCCCGTCCGCGCGTGGCTGTTGGGTATCCTTAACGCTTGGAGGTATCGCCGATGGCTGGACATTCCAAGTGGCACAACATCCGTATTCGGAAGGGCAAGCAGGACGCGCTGCGCAGCAAACTGTTCACCAAGCTCGCGCGTGAGATTACGGTCGCGGCGAAGCAGGGCGGGGGCAATCCCGACGCGAATCCGCGCCTGCGCCTTGCCATCGAGAAAGCCCGCGAGAACCACATGCCCGCCGACAATATCAAACGCGCCATCCAGAGAGGCACAGGCGAGCTGGAAGGCGCAAACTACGAAGAGGTCACCTACGAGGGCTACGGACCGGGCGGCGTGGCGATTATGGTGGAATGCATGACCGACAACCGCAACCGCACGGTCGCCGAGCTGCGCCACCTGTTCTCCAAGCATGGGGGCAACCTGGGCGAGACGGGCAGCGTCGCGTGGCAGTTCCAGCGTCAGGGGGTGATTACCATCCCGGCGGAGGCAATCAGCGAAGAGGAGCTGCTCGAGATCGCGCTGGAGGCGGGGGCGGAAGATGTCTCGCAAGAGGAGGAGTTCTTCCGCGTCATCACGGCGGTTGAGGATTTCCATCGCGTGCGCGAGGCGTTGCAAGAGCGGGGACTGCCCATCGCCGAGGCGCAGCTGGAACTGACGCCGACCACCACCGTGCGCGTGGAGGGCGAGACCGCGCAGAAACTGATGCGCCTGCTCGAAGCCCTCGAAGACCACGACGATGTGCAACACACCTACGCGAACTTCGACATCCCCGACGAGGCGTTCGCCAGCGTCTCCTGAGGCAGGTTGAGTGCGCATGCGCGTCGCGCCGCCTGCGGCGACCCTGCTGATGCTGGGGGTCAATACGGCGACCCTGCTCTGGTTGAATCCGCGCGTGGAGTCGGTCGAGCCGCTGGGCTTTATCCCTGCGCATCCCTCGTTCTGGAGCGCACTGACGAGCCTGTTGGTGCATGCGAGCTGGCTCCACTGGCTCAAAAACGCGCTTTTTCTGGGGGTGTTCGGCTGGTATGTGGAGCGTGCGCTGGGCTGGAAGCGGTGGCTGATTCTCTATTTTGCGAGCGGGTTCGGGGCGATAGGGCTGCACTGGGCGATGAGTCTGACCGTCCAGCCCGCGCTGTATCGGGAGGGGCTGGTGGGGGCGTCGGGCGCGATTTCGGGGCTGGTGGGCTATTTTGCGTTGCGGTTTTACCGACGGAAGGTGCGCCTGTTGTGGGCGTCGCCGAGCCGCTGGGGGCTGGCTATCCCGATGTGGGTGGGCGTGGTGGTCTGGGTCGTGTTGCAGGGCGTCGGCGCGATTCTGGAGGCGGGTCAGCCTGCGCCGTCGGAGGTGGGCTACTGGGCGCATCTGGGGGGCTTCGCGACGGGACTGACGCTCGCGCTGATGTGGGGCGCGGGCGCGGCGGGCGAGCGCGAGTTCCTGATTCAGCAGGCGGAGCAGTCGCTTCAACAAGGCGCGGCGGGCGACGCCCTGCGCTGGCTGCAGCCCCTGCTCCAGCCGTCGCAGCCCGAACCTGACGCACTGTACCTTCAGGGCGCGGCGTGGGCGATGCTGGGCGATTTAGACGAAGCGCAGCGCGCACTGACCGCCGCGCTCCAGCGCGCCCTCGAACGGGGCGACGACGCGCTTGTGCGCCAGGCCGCCGACCTGCTTGGCGAAATCGACCGTTTGCACACCCTGAGCCTGCCGACGCTGCGCGCCCTGTTCCAGCGCGCCGAGCGTTATCACGAGCGGGAACGCGCCCTGCGCTGGCTGGAATCGCTTACGCGCCATCCCGAAACGCCCGAACGCCCCGAATGGCTGCTGCTACGCGCCAGCCTGCTTGAACAACAGGGGCAGCTCGACGCCGCACGCACCGTGTTGCAGCAATTGATGACCGATTACCCCGACTCGTTGCAGGCGGCGATGGCGAAACTGGAGCGGAAACGGCATTAAGCGCGGATTCCTCGCTTCGCTCGGAATGACAAGCGCTGCCCCCTCAAAAGCCTATGTCATTCCGAGCGAAGCAAGGAATTCGTTGTTATACCAACTGAGGTTTCAAGTAGTACAAATCGTCGGCGGGATGCCGACGCGACGAACGCGCTTGCGTAGCGTCGGCGTCCCCGCCGACGATGCACTTGAAACCATAGTTGGTATAATAAGTTAACTGCTGTAATCCCAATCGGCTGAAGCCGTTCCTATGCAAGCAAAGCCCGCCTGCGCGGGCTTAGAACCCCGCGCAGGCGGGGTTTTGCTTGCACAGGAACGACTTTAGTCGACTGGGCAGCCAATTGGTCAACTATTTATTCAAACCCCATTAGTCAACTGGGTTCTTGCGCGGCAAGCTCAGTCGTCACAAACA
>CAYYCA010000315.1:0-2942 GCA_964470265.1 uncultured Fimbriimonadales bacterium
CGTCGGCGGTTTTCGCCCTCACCCCCAGCCCCTCTCTGATAAGGGTACACGGCTCTACCTCACTTGAGGGCGCAATCGTCCCGTTTTCCTCCGCTGCTTGAATCTCACCCCCAGAATAAATAGCTGACCAGCTGGCTGCCCAGTCGACTAAAGTCGTTCCTGTGCAAGCGAAACCCCGCCTGCGCGGGGTTTTAGCCCGCGCAGGCGGGCTTTGCTTGCATAGGAACGGCTTCAGCCGATTGGGGTTTATGATGGTCAGTTGATTATTCAAACCCCGCGTGGGAGAGGGGAGGCGCGTGCATGTGCCGTGCCGCGGGTTCCCCATCCTGACAAGGGTACAACGCCTGAGTTCAATCTCCAAACGAGCATCCCTGATTTTCCGAACCTCACCCCCCCTTGCCCCCCTCTCTGTAAACGGAAAGGGGTGGAATGCTCGCGCCACGCGCCGCCTGCTCACCCTCTCCGTAAACGGAGAGGGGGTGGGGGGTGAGGGCGAATCGGTCTCGCTACTGCCTGCCTTCCAGCACCTTGAGCTGCGTAGTGAGCGTGAACAGTCGCCCGTCGATGTCGAACACGAGTTCGGCATAGGCGGTCGCTCTGCCGCGCGCGGGGCGTCGCAGGAAGCCCTGCCAGCCGTCGCGCGTGCGCGTCATCGGCATACTGCCCCAGCGCGACTCGCGCAGGTCGTAATCGGGCGTGCTGGCGAACCACATGCGGGCTTCGCGCGCCGCGGGCTGACTGGAGACGCGAATCGCCAGCCCCTCCGGGGTCTCATTCAGCGTCCACTGCATCGTGGGGAAGCTGCGCCCGCGCGCGAGGAAGTGAATGAACGCGGCGAGCGTCGCGAATACGCGCGTGCGGTCGTCCAGCCCGTGCCCGCTGTTGGGCGCGTACAGAATCCACTTCGGCTCAGGCAAGCCGTCCCAGTAGAGGTTCAGCGCGTCCTGCGCCCAGTAGCGGTCGTTCGTGCCGTTGATAATCAGCTTGGGCATCGTGTAGCGGTCGCGATAGCTGTAGGGGTCTTCCAGCTCGATCAGTCGTTTTCCGACGGGCGTGTTCAGCAGCTGCAACATCCCACCCGCCACATAGTCACCAATCTGCTCGCTGGGCTTGCCCTTGTAAAACTCCAGATGGTGGGGCACTTGCTTGGCTAAGTCCAGCACATCGATGACCATCGGGGCGATGCCCGCCACGCGCGGGTCCTGGCTCGCGCCCACCAGCCACGCCGTCCAGCCCCGCTTAGACGCGCCCGTGACCATAAACCGCTCCACGACAGGCTTGCGCTCCGCCTTCAGAAACGCCTGCACTGTATCCATGCACTTCAGCACCGCCTTGGCCATCGGGAAGTGCAGGGGCCAGGTCGGGTCGCCCGTCTCGATGAACTTCTGCCAGGTGTAGACAATCAGCGCGTCCTCGTAGAGGTTGTTATACAGGGGCTGCTTCGGAATGCCGTACAGGATCACGAACGGCGCGCCTGTATCGCGCGCGAGGTGGACGCCCATCGCCTCGTCTTCGGAGTCGGGGCGTCCGCCCGTGTTATACAGCCCGGCAAAGCGGGGGAAGCGCGGCTTGTCGGGGTAAAACACCTGCACGAAGTGATCCCATTCGATGCCCTGCCATGTCTGTGAAATCATAAACAGCGTATAAATCGTGACGCCGTCGACGCGCTTTTCGTCGCGCTTTTCCCAGCGGTAGGCGGGTTCGGGACGCTGGAAATAGTCGTCCAGCGGTTTCCTCTGCGCCCAGCTCGCCACGAGCAGCGTCGCCAGTAGAGCCAGTCCTGCAAAACGCATTCGTCGCATAGGTGGAAGGTTCGCGCTTTCGGGGGCGAATCCTGTTGAAAGTGCGCGGGGTATACTCTCCCCTGATGGAACTGGCGATGGTTGGGTTAGGGCGCATGGGCGGCAACATGGCGCGCCGCCTCGTGGAGCGCGGGCATCGCGTCGTGGGCTACTCGCGCACCAAAGCGACTGTGGATGAGTATGTTCCCTTCGGAATTACTCCGGCGTACACTCCCGAAGCGGTCGTCCGTGCTTTGACCCCCCCGCGCGTGGTGTGGTTTATGTATCCCGCAGGCGATCCGACTGAGGAAGCGATTTTCCAGTTCGCGCCCCTGCTGCAGGCGGGCGATATTGTGGTCAACGGCGCGAACAGTTTCTATAAAGACTCCATTCGCTACGCCGAGCGGCTGGCGGTGCGCGGGATCCGATTCGCGGATGTAGGAGTTTCGGGCGGCGTCTGGGGGCTGGAGTATGGCTACGGCTTGATGGCGGGCGGGGACCCCGAAGTGATTGCGCAGATTGAGCCAATCTTGCGCGACCTCGCGCCCGCGCCCGACAAGGGCTGGGTGCATGCGGGTCCCGTCGGCGCGGGGCACTACGCCAAGATGATTCACAACGGCATCGAGTATGCGATTATGCAGGCGTATGCGGAGGGGTTCGAGCTGCTACGCCGCAAGTCGGAGTTCCAGATGGACATCGCGGCAGTGGCGGAGGCGTGGCGTCACGGTACCGTGATTCGCAGCTGGTTGCTGGATTTAATCGCAGGGTTCCTCAAGGAGGACTCGGAGCTGGCGGAGGTCGCCCCGTATGTCGCCGATTCGGGCGAAGGACGCTGGACGGCGCACGAGGCGATTGATTTGGGCAGCCCTGCGCCGCTCATTACGCTCGCCTTGCACGAACGCTTCCGCAGCCAAGACGCGCACGGATTCCAGTACCGCTTCCTCGCGCAGCTGCGCAAAGCGTTCGGCGGGCATGCGGTGAAGAAGATCGAATCGGGCGAGGCGAAGGGTTAGGCTTCCCTTCCGTCCGCGGTTGCTTCATCTAACACCGTATCGCGAGTTCAAGTAGTGCCAATCGTCGGCGGGACGCCGACGCTACGCGAAGCACGTTTGTAGCGTCGGCGTCCCGCCGACGATGAACTTGAATACCCGATCGGTATTA
>CAYYCA010000316.1:0-2934 GCA_964470265.1 uncultured Fimbriimonadales bacterium
GATGAGACGGCTGTTCGGACTGCTGTTGGGGTTGGCTCTGCTCGTTTCCTTTTCTGCACAGGCGCAGGGTCGCGCCGCGCTGGAGGACGCGCTGCGCCGCGATATCGAGCGCGCCCGCGACAAGGTGTTCCCCGCGCTGGTAAATATTCTGGTGGTCGACCGCTATTTTGAGGGCGGGCGAGCGCAGTATACGCTCGGCGGCGGCAGCGGCGTGATTGTCTCGCCGGACGGGTTGGTGCTGACGAACTACCATGTGGCGTCGGACGCCGTGCGCATTTTTTGCACGCTGAGCGACGGGACGCGCTTGGAAGCGGAAGCCCTCTGGCACGACGCGATGACAGATCTCAGCGTGCTGCGCCTCAAACCGCCCGCCAACTCGCCCCAGCGCGAGTTTCCCTACGCGCCGCTGGGCGACTCCGACGCGCTCAAAACAGGGGACTATGTGCTGGCGATGGGCAACCCGCTGCTGCTGGCGTCGTCTGTGACGCTGGGGATTGTGTCGAACCCGCGGCGCGTGTTCCTCAACCCGTTCAATCAGGAGATTGAGGGAGCGGAGTTCGAGCGGGGCGACCGGTCGGGCATGCTCACACGCTGGATTCAGCACGACGCGCTAATCCTGCCGGGCAACTCAGGCGGTCCGCTGGTGAACCTGCAGGGCGAGGTGGTGGGCATTAATCAGCTCGGCGGCGCGGGACTGGGGTTCGCTATCCCCTCGCGCATCGCGAAAAGCGTGCTGGAACAGGTGCGCAAGACGGGGCGCGTAGAGCGTGGCTGGCTCGGCTTCCGCGCGATGCCCACCGAGAAACTGCGCCGCACGGACGGCGTGCTGGTCGCCTCCGTCACACCGAACTCGCCCGCCGAAAAAGCGGGGATTCAGCCCGGCGACCTCATCCTGCGCATCGACGGCAAACCGACCAACGCCCGGTTTCCCGAAGAGATTCCGCTGGTCTACCTGCAAATCGCCGAACTGCCCATTGGCAAGACCGTGAGCATTGAGTTGCAACGCAACGGCGAGCGCAAAACTGTGCAGGCGCAGGTGGAGCGCATGGAACCCTACTACGGCGAGGAGGACGAGTTTCGCACGCTGGGCTTCACCGCGCGCGACATCACCCGCCCGATGGCAAGGGTGAGTCGCCTGCCTGAGGAAGGGGTTCAGATTACGGGTATCCGCCCCGGCTATCCACTGGATACGGCGGAGCCGAAACTCGCAACCGGCGACGCGATTATCCAGTTCGGCGAGCGCAAGATTCGTAATCTCAAAGATTTGCGCGCGGCGATTGAGGCGCACAAAGACCAGGAGAACATTCCGATTATCTTCCAGCGGCGCACGGAGACGCTAATTACCGTGATTCGCAACCGTCCGCCGTCGCCGCCCAGCCCCAGCGCGGAGCTGCCCAAAGCGTGGCTGGGCGTGCGTACACAGGTCATCACACAGCCCGTCGCGCAGGCGTTAGGCGACCCGAACCTGAAAGGCTTTCGTATTACCGAAGTGCTGCCCTACACCGAAGCAAGTAAAGCGGGGCTACAGGTGGGCGACCTGATTGTCGCGCTGAACGACGAGCCGCTGGAGGCGTTCCGCACGCAAGACGCCCGCGACTTAGAGCGGCGCATCGAGCGGATGGACATCGGCAGCGAGGCGAAGCTGACCATCCTGCGCAACGGCGAGCGCAAAGAGATTCGCGTCAAGCTCGAACCCAGCCCTGCCTCCGCGGAAGCCGTCGCCAGCGTGCGCCAGAACGAACTCGACTTCGCCGTGCGCGACATCACCGCGTTGGATCGCATGCGCAACCGCTGGCGCGAGAACCAGCAGGGCGTGCTGGTGACCGATGTGCCCAACGGCGGCTGGGCGCAACTCGGCGGATTGCGCAACGGCGACCTCATCTTAGCCGTCAACGAGCAACCCATTCAAACCACTCAGGATTTCCAGCAGGTGATGCAGGAGGTGGTCAAGCAGCAGCCGCCCGTCGTCATCCTGTTTGTGCTGCGCGACCGCGAAACCTCGTTCGTGTTCATCGAACCTGACTGGAAGGAAATCACGCAATAGGAGGAAACGATGCGACTACTCTGGCTTCTTGTGCTGTGTACGCCGTTTATTGCCTGGACGCAGGCAACGCCTGACCCCAGCGCCGTCTACAAACAGGTGCTGGAAAAGATTCAACCCAACATCGTCACGGTGCGCGTGGTGATTAAAGTCGAGGTCAAAGCTGAAGACGAGAATCAGTCCGACGAGAGCAAGTTCACTCTGCAGGGGGCGGTTCTCAACAGTGAGGGACTGGTGCTGGTGTCGGGGCTATTGCTCTCGTCCGAGAGCTTCAAGCAGCTCATCGGGTTGGACGACGACAGCGCGGTGAACCTGACGATTTCACCCCAGAGCTTCAAGGTCATCTTCGGCTCCGAGACGAAGGAGTATGAGGCGAAGCTGGTCGCGACCGATTCGCAGCTTGGCATCGCGTTTCTGAAGATTACGAATCTGGAAGGTCGTGCGATTACGCCCATCACCTTTGCGAACGAAGAACTCGGCATTGGCAAGGAGTTGATTACCGTATCGCGCTTGCCGAAGGGGTTTGACTACGCGCCCTATTTCGCGACGGGGCGCATCATCAGCGAAATCAGCAAGCCGCGCAAGGCGTACCTGATGGAGGGCAACATCGGCGAGCTGGGGCTGCCCGTCTATAACATGAAGGGCGAGGCGGTCGGCGTGCTGGTGGTGCTGCGCCACGGGCTGAAGGACGAGGAGAGGGATTTCAACTTCCGTTCGAACTTCGGCGAGGACGACAGCGCGGCGTTCGTGCTGCCCGCCTCCGCGCTGCGCCCGCTGATTGAGCAGGCGATGCAACGCGCGGCGAATGTGAAATGAGTAGATTATCTGCGTCTCCCGACCTTTTCAACCTCACCCCCCAGCCCCCTCTCCGTAAACGGAGAGGGGGAGCCGTG
>CAYYCA010000317.1:0-2908 GCA_964470265.1 uncultured Fimbriimonadales bacterium
AAAATCGGTCGCTGGTACAGCCGAGTTGAACCCAAGCGTTGTACCCTTATCAGCTCGCCCCCTCTCCCACGCTGTGGGGGAATAGGGGGTAAGAGCGAACCCGTGCCTACTCCGCTTGCTCCGTCCGCATTTGTCTCACTTGAACCCCGATTGGTATAAGTCCCTCAAAGGTTAGGGCATCCCCTAATCGGATGCGGGGACCGCGTCCCTGCGGAGGGGCGCGGCTCCCGCGCCTCGTTTTGCACAGTGGGAGTGAGATCTACCAGAGCTGCAGTTTGTTTCACTTGACCCCCCTGTCGGATTAGACAAGGATTTAACCCTGCACTATCGAACCAATAAAGTAGCAGGGGCGTCTCATCGTGAGCGCTCTGTGCGAAGCAGCGTATCCTAAACCGATTAACAGGAGGCGATGATGGCGATTCATGAAACGGAAGAGCGCAATGGCAAACTGCGCACGGTGATGAAGCTGGAGCCGGGCGAGCGAGTCGCCCTGTGTCGCTGTATGCATTCTAAAGAGTTCCCCTTCTGCGACGGCACGCATAAGCAACTGGAAGGGAACACAGGACCTGTGATTATTGAGGCGCTGAAAGAAGCCGTGGAGGAGACTACCGAGTAGGCGTGCGTTGCGTTATGGTGGAGGCGGGGGGAATTGAACCCCCTTCCGAGACCGTTGCGCGCTCAGCGTCTACGAGCGTAGCCCTTCTTTGGCTCTCGCGCGGGGCGTCCCGAAGGGCAGGGCGTTCCCGCGCCAGCTCAGTTTTGTGTCCTCTCTCAGCCCTGAGCGCAGCTTCGAGAGCCAGTCGATCTGGCCCACGCTCGGCTCGCCTCGGATCGACCGCGAGGCGAGCGGCGGGCTGCTCAATTAGGCAGCCAGAGCATAGTTGGTGTTCGCACTTCTTGTGTGCCGCTTTTTAACGAGGCCAGCGGCGCCTCGACTCGCAACTGAGCGTCAATCGTGTCCCGTCGAACCCTGACGCCCCCATGTGTGCATGGTATTATACCATGTCGGCGTCAAAAAAGTTCCGCCTGCGCCGCCATGATGACACGCTCATCGACTTTCACCTTGAGCGTGCGCTCCAGGCTCTTTCGTTTATGCGCGAGGCGAAAACAGTCGGGGTTCGGGCACAGATACGCGCCACGACCAGGCAGGTTCTGCTGGGGGTCGAACTGCACCTGAAGCGTCTGGGGGTCGCGCGCGAAACGAATCAACTCGGATTTGGGGGCGGCGCGCCGACACGCAGCGCACCGCCGGATGGGACTACGCGGACTTCTCTTTCTCGGCTTTGGCAATCTCTTCCTCCGAGCGCACCTCGAGTTTCCAGCCGGTGAGCTGCTCCGCGAGGCGCACATTCACGCCGCCGCGCCCGACCGCCTGTCGCAGCTGGTTGTTCGGCACGACGACCAGCGCGCTCTTGTTCGCCTTATCCAGAATTACGCGGTTCACACGCGCAGGGTTCAGCGCGTCGCGAATAAACTGCACCGGGTCGCTGCTCCACTCGATGATATCGATATGCTCGCCGAACAGTTCGTTCGTGATGGCTTGCACGCGCATCCCACGCTGCCCCAGACACGCGCCGACAGCGTCGATGAGCGGGTTTTTGGAATGAACAGCGATTTTGGTGCGCTCGCCCGGCTCGCGGGCAATCGCCTTGATTTCGACATCGCCGCTGGCAACTTCGGGGGCTTCCTGCGCCAGCAGGCGCGCCACCAGCGCCGGCTCCGTGCGCGAGGCAATCACCTTCATGTCGCGCAGGCGCGGCTCGCGCCCCCGCTCCGCCTGCGGAATCTTCACTTCCAGCACCAGCACCTTCAGCGGTTGTCCAATTTCGTAAGTGTCGCGCGGGCTTTGGTGCTTCTCAGGCAGCACCACCTCAATCCGACCGTAAGAGAGCAACACTTTGGGACCGATAAATCGTTCGATGCGCGCGGTAATCACATCGCCGACGCTGGCGTTCAGCTCGCGCAGGGCATGCTCGCGCTCCAGCTCGCGCAGTCGCTGCGTTAGCACCTGAAAGGCGTTCTGCACGGCAATCCGTCCGAACTCCTCAATCGAGGCTTCCATCTGCACTGTGTCGCCCACTTCCAGCGCGGGGTTCAACTTCTGCGCCTCCTCCAGCGCAATTTGAGTGCTCTCGTCCGTTACGACGCCCACAACTTCCTTCTCGATGAAGATGCGAAAGCAGTTCGGTCTGTCGGGCGTGAACTTTGCCTGCACCCGTGCGTTCTGGGGCAGGTGCATCTGCTTGCGGTAGGCGTTCGCAAACGCGCTTTCCAGAGTCGCCAGCAGGTCGGCGTAGGGAATCCCACGCTCGCGCTCCAGTTGTTTCAAAACTTCCACAATTTCGTTGCATAGCATCGCGCATACCCCCTTTAGGGGCGTTTCGGCTATAAAGAAAAGAGTGGGCAGAACCCACTCTTCCTCATCCGTCGCCGCCCATACACAGTATACCCAATCGCGACGCCCTCCACAGGGTATAATCCCCTCTACTCAACCAAGAGGAGGCAAGTAGATGCTGCAACCGTTTACTTCGGAGAGTGTGACGGAAGGTCACCCCGATAAGCTGGCAGACCAGATTAGCGATGCGATTTTAGATGAGTGCTTGCGGCAGGATGCGCAGTCGCGGGTGGCGGTGGAGACGCTGCTGACGCGCGGGCTGGCAGTTATTGCTGGCGAGATCACTACACACGCCTATGTGGAGATTCCCGATGTCGTCCGCAGCACCATCAACGCCGTCGGCTACACCAAAACCGAATATGGGTTCGAAGGCGACACCTGCGGCGTGATGGTTGCCATTCAGGAGCAGTCGCCCAATATCGGGCAGGGCGTGGACACAGGCGGCGCAGGCGATCAGGGCATGATGTTCGGCTTCGCCTGCAACGAGACGCCTGAACTGATGCCTCTGCCCAT
>CAYYCA010000318.1:0-2904 GCA_964470265.1 uncultured Fimbriimonadales bacterium
CGGAATGACATGCTCGTTTGCGCAAAAACCGCTTTGTTATTCCGAGCGGAGCGAGGAATCCCGCTCGCTCAAGTCTGATAGGTAGCAACTTGGGTTATCGATAACCAATCTTTAAACGAATCGTTAGTATCCTTCACAGCCGAGGTGAAACCCGTGATGCGCCGTGTGCGAGGCTTTACGCTCATTGAGCTGCTGGTGGTCATCGCGATTATCGCCATCTTAGCGGCGATTCTGTTCCCCGTGTTCGCCCAAGCGCGCGAAAGCGCGCGCAGCGCAAGTTGTCTGAGCAACCTGCGCCAGTTCGCCTTAGCGACCCTGCAATATGTGCAGGACTACGACGAGGTGTTCCCCCAAAGCGTGTATAGTATGGACAATGTGCTGCTGTTGCCTGCGACCAACGACCGCGTGTTTACCGTGTTCGATGCCGTGATGCCGTACATGAAGAACATCGACATTATCGTATGCCCCTCGAACCGTCCGGGAATCGACTGGCTGGCGATTCTGCAAACCATTGGACTACGCACTTCGGGCAACTTCCGCTACGGCTCGTATGCGTACAACTTCGCCCTGTTTCAGGATCCGTCGCTGCCGCCCGGCCTGTGGGACGACGACCCTGTTGTGCCGATGGCGGCAGTGCAAGACCCCGTGAACACGATTATGTTCTTCGATTCGGTGTATAAGCACCCCAGCGCGCCACTGATTGACCCCATCTGCCCGCGCCCGCAGTTCATCTTCCATTGGTCGACTTTCCCTGGCGACCCGCGCCATAAAAACGGCATCAACATCAACTTCGTGGACGGTCACGCCCGATGGTATCACCGCTACGGCAAGATTCCGGGCAAATCGTTTGAAGGAGGGCGAGAGGTAGACACTTACACCCTGCCGTGCGACTTGTCAGGGTTGCCTGGCGGCAAGGCGAACACTTGATGCGTCGGGTAGAAACGCCCTTTTCGTCACGGGGTAGCAGGAATCTCACCCTGCGCCCCGAATCCTTATCGCGCGACTAACGCGGAGGAGGACTGATAACCATGCCGACCGTTGCGATTACACTGGACTGCGAAGCAGCAGACTACCCGCGCTGCTACACGCAAGAGTATATCAAAGTGGCGGAAGAGTTTACGATTCCCTTTACCTGGATGATTCAGGTCGCAGGCAAGGACCCGATGGCGAATGTGCAACTATATTACCGCGAATATCTCCACCGTATCCCCTCGTGGCACGAGTTTGGCTTGCACCTGCATTTTGAGGATGCGCAGGGGCACTATGTGGAAGACCCCCGCGAGCGCGGCGAGATGATTCAGACGGGCAAAGATTTGCTCAAGCAGATTCACCTCAAGCCAACGGCGTTCCGCGCAGGCAGCTATGCCCTCACCCCGCCCGACCTGAAGTATCTGGAGGATATGGGCTTTCTGGTCGATAGCAGCGCGATTCCCGACGCCGAGTACCGCATGTTTGTGGACTGGGACGGCGCGCCTACCAAACCGTACCATCCCTCCTATCAGGATGTGCGCAAACCAGGCGAGGCGAAGATTCTGATTGTGCCCGTCGCCACCGCGAACGGCAAAATCGGCTACATCGATCAGGGCTGGGAAGTGATTGAGCCAATCCTGCACTACCATATCGATCAGGAGACGCCTGTGATTTGTCTGGGCGGCTATGACTACCACGACAGCGTGGAGACGCTGCGTGAGGCGATTCTGTTCCTGAAAAAGCACAACGCCCGCTTCGCGACGCTAACCCAGATTGTATCGGAGTATACGCTATGATCGACCCACGCTGGCAGAAACTGGCGGATATTTTAGTCCACCACTCCGTGCGTGTGCAGCCGGGCGAGCGCGTGCTGATTGAGGCGTTCGATATGCCCCCAGAGTTCGTCGCGTTGTTGATGCGCACGATTCACGCAGCCGGCGGCGAGGCGATTCCCGAGGTGAAGCAGACGCCCATCCTGCGCGCCCTCTATCAGAACGCAAGCGAGGCGCAGATTCAGTTCATCGCGGGGCTGGAGCGGGCGCAGATGGAGGGCGTGCAGGGCTATATCGGGCTGCGCGGCGCGCCCAACTTCGCCGAAATGTCCGACATCCCCCAGACGCAGATGCAACTCGTGCGCCAGCACTGGTGGAAGCCCGTCCATCAAGAAGTGCGCGTGCCCAAAACCAAATGGGTCGTGCTGCGCTGGCCCACGCCCGGCATGGCGCAAGCCGCCAATATGAGTACGGAAGCGTTCGAAGACTTCTACTTCAAAGTCTGCACAGTGGACTATGCACAGATGCAGCGGGATGTGCAGCCCCTCGTGGAATTAATGGAGCGCACGCGCGAGGTGCATATCACAGGGCCGGGCACAGATTTACGCTTCTCGATTGAGGGCATCGGCGTGGTGCCCTGCTACGGCACACGCAACATCCCCGACGGCGAGTGCTTCACCTGCCCCGTGCGCGACTCAGTGGAAGGCGAGATTACCATCAACACCAATAGCGTGTACGAGGGGAATGTGTATCGCAACATCCACTTCAAGTTGCACAAGGGCAAGATTGTGGAGGCGACTTGTGCGGATGACGGCGACCGCCCTGGCGCAGGCAACCCCCGCAAACTGAACGCGATTCTTGACTCCGACGAGGGCGCGCGCTACATCGGCGAATGGTCGCTCGGCTTCAACCCGCACATCCTGTACCCGATGAACGACACCCTGTTCGACGAGAAAATCGCCGGGTCGTTCCACTTCACGCCGGGCAACGCCTATGGCGAGGCGGATAACGGCAACCGCTCGCAGGTACACTGGGATCTGGTTGTGATTCAACGCCCCGAGTTCGGCGGCGGGGAGATTTACTTCGATGGACGGCTCATTCGCAAGGATGGCTTGTTCGTCTTGGATGAGTTAAAGGCGTTGAATTACGATACTAATACCAA
>CAYYCA010000319.1:0-2890 GCA_964470265.1 uncultured Fimbriimonadales bacterium
TAGCGCTCTGGCGACAGGCGCGTTTGCGTCGTGGAATGTGAACATCCTCAACAGCAGCGGGGTACTGAACCCGCCTTCCGTCGTGGTCAGCGTGCCAACGGCTGTCAACACCAGTCCTCTGCCGCAAATCACCTTCCTGACTGCCGCGGCGACACCGAACCCGATCCTGGTAGGAAACGGCACGAACTTCCTCAACGCGACCTTCTCTGGTGCGTACCAGATTTCGCCGATGCCGGGCAATACCAGCCTGCTCACGGGCTTCAACTTCGTGATTGCGGGCGTCGTGGACGGTAGCGCGATGATTGTGTGGCAGAAGAAAGTCGTCCGCAACTCCGACAACGCCATCCTGTATAACGACTCTGGGATGTTCGCCGGCTCGGGCTTCGGCGGCACAGACGGCGCGTTCAGCGTGGTGATTCCCGTGCCCCTGTCCGCGCCTGCGAACGATGTATCGGTGTACGAGAACTTCCTGTTGTTCGTGCTGCCGACCCAGCCAGCCTCTACCGCCAGTCTGTTGCTGGTGGAGCAAGACTGGGTGCCGGAGCCTGCCAGCATGATTGCGCTGGGCAGCGGTCTGGTGGGGCTGATGGCGCTGCGCCGTCGCAAGCGCTAAGTCGTCACATAGTCTGTCCCTCAGTGCATCGGGCGAGGAGCCACCCCTCGCCCGATTTGCTTTTAAGCAAGGAAAAACATAAAAATACCAGATTTCGCCCGAAATAGCGCATTTGGCACAGAAATTGCTTTTTACAGGGCAGTGCGCATGATGATGCGCATCAAGGAAACGGAGGAAGAACCATGAAACGACTCATAGCTTCTCTGGGAGCGCTGATTGTCGCCGCGAGCGCGTTCGCCTCGTGGAATGTGACGATACTGAACAGCAACGGCGTGCTGTTCTCGCCGAATACGCCGATTACCGTGCTGACACTTGTGCAGAGCAACCCGGCGCCGCAGATTACCTTTCTGACCGCTGCGGCGACGCCTCATCCGCTCATGATTGGAATGGGCACGGGGTTCACCAACGGCAACTTCCTCGGATAGTACACCATCAACGACCCCACGAACACGATGCCCTATCTGAACGGCTTCAACTTCGTGATTTCGGGGTTTGTGTTCGACTTCGGGGCGATTACCTGGTTCAAGAAGGTTGTGCGCAACTCGGACAACGCAATCTTGTGGCAGGGCAGCGGCGCGTTCTACGGCGGCGCATACGCGGGCGGCGCGGACGGCGCGTTCAGCGTCGTGATTCCGGTGTCACTTCCTGTGCCTGCAAACGATGTCACGGTGTACGAGACCTTCCAGCTACTCGGCGGCGCTCAGCCTGGCTCTGGCGCGGGGCTGATGCTCGTGGAGCAGGACTGGACGGTCGTGCCTGAGCCTGCCAGCATGATGGCGCTGGCGACGGGACTGGGCGGCTTGCTGCTGCGCCGTCGTAAAGCCTAAATCACCCTCCTTTCTGCAGGCAGTACCTCAGGACGGCGGCGTCGCCGTCCTTTTTCTTTTGGCGCAGGAGAAACCGCAAGGCGGGCGAATCGTCGGATGGTATGATGAAGCGACGCAGCTTGTGGGGAGTGTTGACGCTGTGCGCCGCCTTGTTCGTGGCGGGCTGCGGCGGCGAGAACAAGGTGGGCGTTGTGTCCGGCACGATTACCGACATCGAGGGCGAGCCTGTGGCGAACGCGGAAGTCTTCGCCGCGAACTCCGTCAACAGCCGGACCCGCTCCCTGCATAACGGCACTTACTATCTGACGAATGTGCCCGATCGCTTTACCATCATCCGTGCCCGCGCCGTAATCAACGGCGTGGAATACACCGGGCAAAATGTGGCGCAGGTATTCGAGAATGAGCAGAGCAAAAATGTGAACATCATGATTGCGCCCGTGAACCAGCAGGGGACGATTGAGGGCTTCGTGCGCGATGCGTTCGGCGCAGGGATTGAGGGCGCGCGGGTGTTTGCGGGGGGCGCGCTCAGCAGCGCGTTCGCAATTACCGACCGACGCGGCTTCTATCGCATCGCGGGGTTGCCCGCAGGCTATGAGTACCCCATCGTCGCCTCCGCGCCCGACTACGAGAACGATAAGCGCACGGCGCAGGTGGTCGCAGGACAGACCACCATCATCAGTTTCACGCTGAACCGTTCCGTGAACCGCCCTGTGCAGACGCCGCTGAATCTGGAAGCGACGGCGTGGACGATGCCCCGCGTGCTGAGCGCAACGCGCAGCTCCCGCGAGCGCGACGCCTACAACGCAATTCGCGCCCTGTTCGACGAGAAACCCCGCCCGCGCCGCATGGTCGCCACGCGCTCCGCAGGCGACTACTGGATTGAAGTTGACCTCAGCTGGGAGTATCAGGAGCAAACGAGCCTGCTGGGCTACGGGATCTATCGCGGACGCACGATCGAGGAACTCAACCGCAACGCGATTGCCTTCTTACGCGACCCGCTCGCCGACTTTTTCGCCGACCTGGATCCCGCCTTGCAACCCAATGTGACCTATTACTACGAAATGGTCGCGCTGAACACGGACTATCTGAACAACCTCCCCGGCACGGTCTCTGGGCGGAGCAATCGCGTAAGCGCGCGCCCGTTCACGCCCATCGCCCTCACGCGCCCGTTCCCAAACGAAATCGTGGATGGCTTGATACTGCAGTGGACGCCTGTGCCCAACGCCGATTATTATCTGGTGCTGATTTACGACCGCTTCCCCGACTATAATGTCGCGCCATACTACCCAACGGATTTGAGCAACCCGGGCGCGGCGAAGGTGTTTGCGCCCGCGACCTCGCTGGTCTATACGGGTCCCGCACTGCTCAGCGGGCGCACCTACTACGCGGTGGTGATGGCGTTCACCAACGACCGCAACACCCGCGCGATTAGCCAAATCGTGCCGTTTCA
>CAYYCA010000320.1:0-2863 GCA_964470265.1 uncultured Fimbriimonadales bacterium
TGTGCAAAAAAAATCCCCCACAACGCGCTTTTTTGAACTCAACCGTTGTACCCTTATCAGGTTGGAGCCGATGGGCGTGGCGTTGAACGGCTCAAAAAGTGACAAACTTCAGGGAGCGAGGAATCTCGCCCAGACTTTTGAGCTTATGATCACTGTGCATAGTCTGTCTCCTCTACGAAGAGTCCTCCGTTTGTTGGTTCAGTGTTGCCTTCAGGCGCGTTTCCAAAGAAGGCAAGTCATTCTGGACGATGTCCCAGATAATGGTCTCATCGACGGCGAAATAGGTGTGCGCCAATCGGTTCCGCAGTGCGACTATTTGCGCCCACGGTACATCAGAATACTGTTCTTGAACCGACTCTGGTATGCGGCGCGCCGCCTCACCGATGATTTCGAGGTTGCGATATACAGCATCCAGAGTTTTCGAGTCACGCACGAACTCGTCGTAGCTCATCCCCTGCGTGTACTGATGGATTTTACCGATGCTGTCGAGCATATCTTGCGCGAACAGCCGCCAGTGCCGTTCAGACATAGACCAGGTCTCGCTCTGCTTCCTGCTTTAGGCGCGGACGCTGCTTCAAGGCGTTCAGTGTGAGCAAGTCGACGCGCGTTCCCAGCGCTTGCTCCAAATAGTCCCAGAGTTCAAAGAACTTGAGACCGAGCGGCTGGTCGAGTTGTACCAATAGGTCAACATCGCTCGTTTCGGTTGCCTCACCGCGAGCGTAGGAGCCGAACACGGCGATGGAGCGCACGCCGTACCGCTCCTGCAGCACCGCACGATGCGCGTTCAGAATGGCGCGAATTTCGTCTAAGGTTTTCACTGCAGCCTCCGACGCTATAAGGATACCTCTTAGCCCTCGCGTTTGCCCGCCTGCACGCCCTCCCAGATAATCTCCATCGGCTCGCCGTCGGGCGTGCAGTTGTAAATAGAAAAGTCCTTCACGCCGGCTTCACGCAGGATGTCCTCGTCGATCCATGCTTTGCCTGTGCAGGTATGTGGCTCGCGGCGCACGATTTCGAAGGCGGCGTCCGCCATGATGTCGGCTTTTCGCCACTGTTGGGGCGTGCCCAAGCCCCATGCAATCGTCGCCTGACTCTCAATCAGTGTGCGGGGCCACAGGGCGTTCACCGCCACATTGTGTTCGCGCACCTCCTCCGCCAGCCCGAGCGCGAGCATCGTCATGCCGAACTTGGAAATCATATACGCCACCTTGCCTGGCAGCACGCGCAGGTCAATCGGCGGCGACATGTTGATGATGTGTCCCCACCGCTGGTTAATCATGTGCGGCAGCACGAGTTGCGAGGCGATGAACGAGGCGCGCAGGTTCACCTGCATGACTAAATCGAACCGTTTCGGGGGCGTCTCCAACACGGGATACCACCAGAGCGCGCCCGCGTTGTTGATGAGGATGTCCACGCGCCCGAAGGTCTCCAGCGTTTTGTCCACCATCTGCTGCAGGGCGTTCTCGTCGCGCACATCGACGCGAATCGGCAGGGCGCGCGCCCCCAGAGCCTCTACCTCCTCGGCGACAGTGTAAATCGTGCCGGGCAGGCGCGGGTCAGGTTCGGCAGTCTTAGCGGCGATGACCACATTAATCCCTTCTTTCGCGAACTTCAGGGCGATCGCTCGCCCGATGCCCCGACTTGCGCCCGTGATAATCGCCACGCGCCCCTGAATGTCGGTATAGGTCGGCATGGTTATAGGATACCCTGCAGGTATAATTGGTTCAGGATAGCAGGAGTCTCGTACAGGTTGAAGGTTCGGTCTCGAGTCCGCGCTGGGGGAATGCTTGAACTGACAGCGCCAACTCCGCTTCCAGAGGGAGAGGTGGAGGTTGACATGCTTGTGCGTCCGCTTGAACTTGATACGAGCATCGCTGTTGCCATCATGCGCGGCGACGCCGATGCAGCGAGCTTCCTGAGCGCCTCGCCAGAAACCTATCTATGCGATGTGGTGGTGGGTGAGCTGTACTTTGGCGCGTACCGCTCGGATCACCGTGAGGCGAATTTGCAGCGCGTCGCGGAGTTCATTAGCCGTTTCGAGGTTATTTGCGGGAGCTTGCGCGCCGCGCAAGAACGGAATCCTCAAGGCGAGACTTCAAGCGGAGGGGAGCCTGATTCCTGAAAATGATTTGTGGGTTGCAGCCATAGCAATCGCCCACCAGCTTGTCTTGGTGAGTCGGGACAATCATTTCCGAAGAGTATCGGAGCTGAGCCTCGTCCAGTGGTAGTTTTCAGGTACACTATAGCCGATTCTTGGAGGCTGGTATGAAGACAGGCAAGCGCACGACGAAGACCTCTACGAACTCGAAACCGAGCAAGCGGGTGTACACTCCCACCCCGCAGGAGATTGTCGATTTATACAAGCAGATGCTCTTTATTCGTCGCTTTGAAGAACACTGCGACAAAGCCTATCGTCAGGATAAAATCGGCGGCTATTTGCACTTATATATCGGGCAGGAAGCGTTGGCGCTTGGGTTCATTCATCACTTGCGCCCCGAAGACCGCGTGCTGGGACATTATCGCGACCATGCCTATGTGCTTGCGCTCGGCAGCGACCCGAACGCGGTGATGGCGGAGCTGTATGGCAAGGTCACGGGGCTGTGCCGCGGCAAGGGCGGCTCGATGCACCTGTACGATAAGGCAAGGAATTTTCTGGGCGGCTACGGCATCGTAGGCGATGTGACGGGCATCGGCACAGGCGTCGCCTTCGCGCAGAAGTATCTGGAGACGGGTGGGATTACGCTCTGCTTCTTCGGCGACGGCGCGATGAACGCAGGGCTGCTCCACGAATCGCTCAACATGGCGGGACTGTGGAAACTGCCCGTGATTTATATCGTAGAAAACAACAAATACGCGATGGGCA
>CAYYCA010000321.1:0-2844 GCA_964470265.1 uncultured Fimbriimonadales bacterium
ATTAATCCTACACTGTTGATAAGGGGCGTTTTCACATGTGAGGGACATACTACCTCAACGCCAGCTGGTTCTCCTGCACAACCACCTCGAATTGTTGTGGCGCGCCGCCGACGGCGTCGATCATCGCGGGCACATGGGGCGCCAGCAACAGCAGCATACTCCGCTCCACCACGCGCTCCAGCTCGCGCGCGCCGTAATGCTCGCTGAAGCCGCGCTCTACCAGCCACTCGATCGCCTCGTCGCTCACCTTCAGCTCGATGTTGCGCTTGCGGTAGACCTCCAGAATCTGCCTCAACAGGCGGTCGCGCACAATCTGGCGCACGGTCTCGCGCGACAGCGGCTGGAACACACAAATCGCGTCCACACGGTTGACGAACTCAGGCGCGAAGAACTCGGCGAACGCTTTGCGCCAGTCTTCGAGGGTGGGTCGCTCGCGCAGGAAGCCTACTGCCTTCTCAGGCTGCAGGTTGGAGGTCATGATAATCACGCTGTCGGCAAACGACACGCGCCTGCCCTGCGCGTCGATGATATACCCGTCGTCGAAAATCTGCAGGAAGACCTTATGCACCTCACGATGCGCCTTCTCCATCTCATCGAGTAGCACGACGCAGAAGGGGTTCTCGGCGACGAAGTCGAGCAGCGGCGCGCCCATCTCGAAGCCGACATAGCCGAACTCCGCGCCGAGCAGCCGCGCCACCGTGTGCGCTTCGTAAAACTGGTTCATATCGAGGCGCAGCATCTTGTCGCGCGAGCCGAAGAAGAACTCGGCTAAGGCGCGGGCGGTCTCCGTCTTGCCGACGCCTGTGGGACCCGCGAACAGGAACACACCGTTCGGGCGTTCGGGGCGAATGTCGAGCCGTCGGATTTTGAGGCTGAACACGCGCACGAGCGTCTCGATAGCGTCGTCCTGCCCCATCACGCGCGACTTTAGAAACGATTCCAGTTCGCGCAGCGATTCGAGCATCGAGACCTCGCCTTTGCCGATGGGCAGTCCCGTTACCACGCCCGCCGTCTCCCACACAAGACGCGGCGCTACATTCTGCAACCCGTGCGCTCGCGCCCTGCCCGCGATGTGATCCATCAGCAGAATGGCTTTGTCGGGGAAGGGGCGGTGCTGGATATGTTCGCCCGCAACCTCCACAATCAGGCGCAGCGTCGCGTCGGGAAACTCCAGATTCTGCTGTTCGCGGAACAAGCCCGCCAGCTGCTGCAGCACAACCAGCGTCTCGTCGGCGTTCATCGGGCGGATTTCGAGCGGCTGAAAGCGTTTGAGCAGGTCGGGCGCGCGGCTGATATGACGACGCAAGCCCTGCAAACTGCTCACCGCGCCGATAATCGGCACGCGCCGCGCAATCAACGCCGAGAGAAACTCCATCCGCAACGCCTCAATCGGCGGCGCGGGCGCGCTCAGGAACATCTCGAACGGCTCCAGGTAGAGAATCGCGTTCTGCTGCGCGGCTTCTTCGATAAGCTTGCCCATCAGTTCGGGATGGTCGAACAGCTGCGGGAGCATAACCAGCGGGCGATTGCGCAGCGGTTCGGGGGCGTCGCCGTCGGCGATGCGCTGCGCCACGCCCTGCACCACCGCCCGACGCCCGACGCCCTCCATCCCAATCAGCACAGCGTAGGGATTAATCGGACGGCACAGCACCTCCATCAGCAGATTAATCTCCTGCTCGCGCCCGACCACGCGCGGCAGCCCACCTTGACGCGCCTGCTCGGTCAGGTTCAAGCCAATCTGATAAATCAGCGGTGGTCCAGGAAATACCGCTTCGCGCGGGATCCAGCCGAGCAGCACCGCAATTGATTTCAGAATATGGATAAGGTCGGTCTGGGGGTGCTGTTCGCGCTCGGCGATGCGCATCGCAAGATCGATAACCCCTTCGTAGGGAAGCGCAAGCTTCGATTCGGGGTTTTTGAGTTCCTCCTCAATCGCCTTTTCCAGCGCGTCGAGGTTCAGGTTCGGGAAGGTCGCTCGCATCAGCGGCGCGGCGGTGCGCATAAGCGCGAGCAGCAGGTGTCGGGCGTCGGGGGGATTGCCGCCCGCCAGCACCACCGCCTCTTCCACCAAGTGCTGCGCCGCCTCGGTCAGTTTATCGTCAGGCAAGAACTGGCGTTCCATACTACTCCCACCGATGATACGCCGGGTGTCCCGGCTTCACGGCGACGAACACGCCCCGACAGGTCGCGCAGACCTCGCCTTTAGCAATCAGCTCCCCCTCCACGATTACCTTGTTGCCCTGCGCCTCCACAGGGCGGGCGCGGAGCTGCAGGGGCGCATCCACAGGCGTCGGGCGGAGCATCCTAATCGTGTACTCCGCGGTGACCGTGGCGGGGATGTGATCCAGCCCCCGCGTAGTCATCAGGTGATACGCCGCCGTCCAGTTGCAGTGGCAATCCAGCAGCGTCCCGATAATCCCGCCGTTCAGCGCGCCGGGAAACGCCTGATGATGCGGCTGCGGCTGCCATTCGGCAACCAGTTCGCCGTCCTCGCCGACGAAACTGCGAATGCGCAGCCCCTGCGGGTTCGCAGGACCGCAGCCGTAGCAGATGCTGTTCGGCGCGTAGGTCTCCTGCAGGCTCTTCGTCGAGTTCACAGGGTGATGTTTCGCGACCCGTCCGTAATTTCCTGCTGGATGGCGCGAGACCGCTTATTACGCTGAGATTCCTCGCCTTCAGCTCGGAATGACGAGTTCATCTTCGCAAAAGCCGCTCGGTCGTTCCGAGCGGAGCGGGGAATCTCGCCTGCCCGAAGTCTACAGGCGGCAATTTATTTAGCCACGCTAAATAGTGCGCGACCCCCCACCCCCACTGAACTCAAAACAAATGTCTACCAAGACTCGC
>CAYYCA010000322.1:0-2830 GCA_964470265.1 uncultured Fimbriimonadales bacterium
GCGCGGGCACTTCGTTCCATATGAATGTGAACGAGGTGCTGGCGAACCGCGCGATTGAAATTCTGGGCGGTCAGAAGGGCGACTACAAACTGGTGAACCCGAACGACCACCCGAACTTCGGGCAGTCGACGAACGACACCTTTCCGACGGCAATGCGCATCGCCACGCGCCTTGCGCTGCGCGACCTGTTCCCCGCGCTGGACGCCCTGACCGACGCCTTTGCGCAGAAGGGCAAGGAGTTCGACCATGTGCTGAAATCGGGGCGCACGCACTTGCAAGACGCCGTGCCGATTCGCTTGGGTCAGGAGTTCGCGGCGTATGCGGCGACGCTGCGCAAGTGTCGGCGCGTGCTGGAGTTCGCGGCGGAAGCCGTCGAGGAACTCGGTATTGGCGGGAGCGCAGTTGGTACGGGGCTGAACACCCACCCGCAGTACCGATTCCGCGTGGTGGAGCTGCTGCGCGAGTGGACGGGGATTCCCTTCCGCCCTGCGGACGACCTGCGCGAGGCGATGCAGAGCCAGATGCCCATTCAGCTCGTCGGCTCCGCGCTGCGCACGCTCGCGCTGGAGCTGACCCGCATCGTGAACGACCTGCGCCTGCTCTCGTCGGGACCGCTCACGGGCTTCGCCGAAATCACCCTGCCTGCGGTGCAGCCCGGCAGCAGCATCATGCCCGGCAAGGTGAACCCCAGCATCCCCGAAATGGCGAACATGGTCTGCTTTCAGGTGATTGGCAACGCCACCACCATCGACTACGCCGTGCAGGCGGGGCAGCTGGAGCTGAATGTGATGATGCCCGTCATGGCGTATAATGCGGTCTATTCCACGCAGATTATGACCCGCATGATGCGCCAGCTGGATGAGCGTTGCGTGCGCGGCATCATCGCCAACGAGGAGAAGTGCCGCTGGTACGCCGAGACGAGCCCGAGCCTCGCGACCGCGCTGAACGCCTATGTGGGCTACGCGACCGCCGCCGAAGTGGTCAAGCAAGCCCTGCGCGAGGGACGCTCGGTCATCGATGTGGTGCGCGAGCGCAACCTGCTCACCGAAGAGCAAATCAAAGAGGTGTTCGACCCGTTCAAGATGACCGAGCCGGGCATTCCGGGCAAAACATCTTGAACGCGGCTCACAGGAGGCAAGTAGACGATGGCGTCGGAAATGATTCATCTGGAAGGGCATGTCATCGACTCGCTCACGCTGTCGAAGGTGCTGGACATTCTCTCATCTTACGAGGGCGTGCGCTACGAGGTGCGCCACGCGAAAATCGGACATACCCGCACCGAGACCAGCAAGTTCGATATTCAGGTAGAGGCAGAGACGGAAGAGCTGCTGGAGCGCGTGCTGGAGGAAGTGCAACAGCATGGCGCGTACTTCTCGCACGCCGACGCGCATCTTGAGCCTGCGCCCAAAGACGGCGTGTTCCCTGAAGACTTCTACTCCACCACAAATCTGGAGACCTCCGTGCGCGTGCATCACCGCTGGGTACCTGTGGAGAACATCGAGATGGACTGCGGGATTCGCGTCTGGCAGGAGGACGGTAAGTGGCGGGCGGCGACCGTGCCGATGGCGCGGGTCAAGCAGGGTGACCTAATTGTGGTAGGGCACGAGGGCATCCGCGTCACGCCTCCTGAGCGGCGCGACCCGACCTCAGTGTTCGCCTTTATGGGCAGCGATGTGTCGTCGGAGAAGCCCAAGGAGCGCGCGGTGCGCGGCGTCGCCGAAGAGGTGCGCAAAGCGAAAGCGCGCGGCGAAAAGGTGTTGTTCGTCGGCGGACCCGCGATTATCCACACGGGCGCGGGTCCCTACTTAGAACAGCTCATCCGCAACGGCTGGATTGATGTGCTGTTCGCAGGGAACGCGCTCGCAGCGCACGATATCGAATCGGCGCTCTATGGCACTTCGCTCGGCGTGTCGCTCGATTTAGGCTCGCCTGTGACGCATGGGCATCAGCATCACATCCGCGCCATCAACAAGATTCGCTTGCTCGGCGGGCTGAAGCAGGCGGTGGAGCAGGGAGTCTTGACGAAGGGCGTGATGTATACCTGCATCAAGCACAATGTGCCGTTTGTGCTGGCGGGCAGCATCCGCGACGACGGACCGCTGCCCGAAGTGATTACCGATGTGCTGGAGGCGCAGGACGCGATGCGGGCGCACATTCCCGGCGTCGGCGTCGCGATTATGGTCGCCACTACGCTCCACTCGGTTGCGACAGGCAACATGCTGCCCGCGTCCGTGCGCGTGTTCTGCGTGGACAACGACGCCGACACGGTAATCAAGCTCACCGACCGCGGCACGCACCAGACCTTCCCGATTGTGACCGACTGCCACTTCTTTATGAAGGAGCTGGCGTTGCATCTGGTGGAGCCGTTTCGGAAAGGATAGATTATACCGATTGAGGGTTCGAATGAAACAAAATGCAGCCTTCACCCCCTAACCTGACAAGGGTACACGGTGTCGCCTCAACTTGGGGTGCCGCGGATGCGTTTTCCTGCGCTTTTCCAACCTCACCCCCCAGCCCCCTCTCCGTAAACGGAGAGGGGGAGCCGTGCGTGCGCAGGGCGGCGGTTCCCCCCTCTCCGTTTACGGAGAGGGGGGTAAGGGGGGTGAGGTTGGAAAAATCGGGTGCACACGCAGCGAGATTATCCTCGGATGATGTACCCTTGTCAGCACCCCCTAACCCCTTCCTGATAAGGGCACACCGCCTGAGTTTGGTGAGAAGGCGGGGGCAGCATTTTTGCCCTCACCCCCTGCCCCCTCTCCCGCGACGCGGGAGAGGGGGAACCGGCAGCGCCGCGCACGCACTCAACTCCCCTCTCCCGCGGCGTGGGAGA
>CAYYCA010000323.1:0-2826 GCA_964470265.1 uncultured Fimbriimonadales bacterium
CCGTGCTACGGAGTTCGTCCAGCGTGGGGAAGGGCGATTGCATGCTAAATCAGCATCTCCTCCTCGCCGCCGCGCGAGATGACAATCTCGCCCGCCTCTTCCATCCGACGCACGATGCTCACCACGCGCTGCTGCGCCTCCTCCACATCGCGCACACGCACGGGGCCCATAAACTCCAGCTCCTCTTTGAGCATGTTCACGGCGCGCTCGGACATGTTGCGGAAGATTTTGTCTTTCAGCGCGTCGCTTGCGCCCTTCAGCGCGAGCGCGAGCTCCTTCATGTCCACCTCCTTGAGAATCTGCTGAATGGCGCGGTCGTCCAGTTGCAGCAGGTCTTCGAAGGTGAACATTAGTTTGCGCACCTCTTCGGCAAGCTCGGGGTTGTTGTCCGTGAGATAGTCGAAAATCGCGCGTTCGGTGTTGCGGTCGACCCACTGAATCACTTCCACGAGCGACTTCACGCCGCCTGCAGCAGTAAGTTCCTGACTGGCGATGCTGGAGAGTTTCCGCTGCAGCACGTTCTCCACGCGCCGAATGACTTCAGGGGGCGTGCTGCCCATCGTGGCGAGGCGTTCGGCGACTTCAGGGCGCAATTCGGGCGGCAGGCTGCTCAGTACCTGCGCCGCCGCCTGCGGGTCTAAGTACGCCAGCACCAGCGCAATCGTCTGCGGATGTTCGTCTTGCAGGAAGGTACTCAGCTGCGACGGATGCACGCGCTTGATGGAGTCGAACGGCAACATCTGCAGCGCGCGGGTGAGTTTCTCCAGAATCTGCGCGGCGCGTTCGGGCCCATAGGCGCGTTCCAGCATTTCGCGGGCGTGGTCTAAGCCGCCCTCCAGCGCGAGGTTCTGCGCTAAGCAGACCTCATAGAATTCCTGAATCACTTGCTGGCGCACTTCGGCGGGCACGCTACCCAGCCGTGCGATTTCGAGGCTGAGTTCCTCCACCTCCGCGTCGCTCAGGTGTGGTAGCACCTTGGACGCAACCTCCGTGCCCAAAGCGACCAGAATAATCGCCGCTTTCTGTTTGCCCGTCAGTTTCTTCTCGCCTGGTTTGAGCATGGTCGTCAGGATTTAATCCAGTTCCTCAGTAGCGCCGCGATGTGTTCAGGTTTATTTTCGGCAAATCGTTGGATTTCCACCAGTTCGGGTTGGGTGCGTTCGCGGATGCGCTCCGCCAGTTCTTCCTCAATCACGGAGCCGCCGCGCCGCTTACGCACAATAACGGTTCCATCGGGTCCGACCTCTTCTACCAGCATCACGCCGTCCTCGTCGATAACGGCATCTATCGCGTGTTCGGAGCCGTCGGTAATCGCGCCTGCGGGGGTAAGCCCTTCGGAGGTTCCGACAGCGAGCGTACCGCCGCCAGGCAGCGCAGCGACCGCCTGCGGCTTCGGTGCAGGGCGACGAATCTGCTTGCCAATCACCCGCGCAAGGAAAATCGTGACAATCAGCAACAGAATCACGGGCAGGAGCCGCCAGAGCATCGCCTGCCGTTGCGCCGCCTCGCGCGCCGCTTGCTCTTTGGCGGCTTGCTCGGCTTGCGAAGCGTCGAACTTCACGCGCTGCACGGTCACCACGCGATTGGGCACATTCGGCGCAACGCCGACGGTGGTCTCCAGCCAGTTGCGCACGGCGGTCAACGCCTCGTCGGAAACGCTCTCGTCAACTAAGGTCGCCACGCTGAGCCGCTCGATGCGCCCTGGCGCGCGGACGATATGCTCCACTTGCTTATTGATTTCGTAGTTGCGGATGCGGTCTTCGCGGTTGTATTCGCCGACGCCGCCTCCGCCCAACGGCGCCGCGGGGTACAGTGGGTTCTCGGCGCGGTTGCCCGCGATGCCCGCCGCGCCCCCAGCCACAGGCGGGTTGCCGCTGAGCCGCTCGGTCTCGGTCGTCTCGCTAATCACGGCGGCGCGGTTCGGGTCTAACGGCTCCACGCGCTGCGCCTGCACCTCCTCTTTATCCAAATTCAGCTCCGCCTGCACCATCACGCTGGACTTGCCCGGTCCCAGCACGCGGTCTAAATGCTGCTGCAGTTGGCGGCGCAGTTCGTCGGCGTAGGCGCGTTCGGCTTCACGGCGCGTGCGAATCAGCTCGTTATCCACTGCATACTGGTCGCCCCCGTTCCACAGCGGGCGAGCTTCGGAGTCCACGACCGTCACATTTTCCGGCTTCAGCCCCTCCACGCTATGGCTCACTAAATGCACGATTCCACGCACCTGCTCGCGCGTGAGCATCGCGTTCGGCTTGAGGGCGACCACCACGCTGGCGGTCGGTTCTGTGCGCGAGTCGGCAAACGGCGAATCGTTGCCCGGCGTGATATGCACGCGCGCGCTTTCCACAGGTTCTAAGTGCTGAATCGTGTTCTGCAGTTCCTCCTCAAGGGCGATGCGCAGGGTGTTCTGCTCCATCGATTGGGTCATGCCGAAGGGCGTCTTCTCAAGGCGGGCATAGCCGGGCGCGCCCGTTTTGGGCAAGCCCTTAGAGGCAAGTTCCAGTCGGGCGGTCTCGGCGTGTTCTTGGGGCACTTCAATCACGCTGCCGCCGCCGCGGGTACGCACTGGGATGTTTTTTTCCTTGAGGGCTTGCACGACGGCGGCGGAGTCCGCGGGGCTTAATCCTGTATAAAGCGTTGTATAGGTCGGCGAGCTTGCCCAGAAACCCAGCGCCACGAACAGCACCAGCAAGCCGACCGCGCCGCCGATGGCTGCGATGCGCGTCGTGCGCGGCAGCTCGTTCCACCGTTCCCGAAGTCGATTCAGCGCGTTCTGCATACCCATCGCCTCGTTTAGCTGAACCTGCCCTACATCGCGTGAGACCACCT
>CAYYCA010000324.1:0-2810 GCA_964470265.1 uncultured Fimbriimonadales bacterium
CAAACCTCACCCCCCTGTCCCCCCTCTCCGTAAACGGAGAGGGGGGGAGCGCCGCCCTGCGCACGCCCGCCTCCCCCTCTCCGTTTACGGAGAGGGGGCTGGGGGGTGAGGTGAGACGGGAAGACGAAACACCTGTACCCAGCTCCGCCGGCTTTCCCTCTCCCATGCCGTTGGAGAGGGGGTCGGGGGGTGAGGGCATATTTCTGAACGAACCGAGCGCGTCTGCCAGGCAGGGGCAAACTGCAGACACGCCCGCTGCTAAGGCAGAAGGGGACGCTCTCCCTGTGCCGTCCGCCCGTCAGGGAGAGACGCCCCCCCTCTCCCAAACACCCAGCGCCGAACCGCTCGAAATCCGACCACTGGGAGACACTGCTCCTGAACACTCCCCGAAAAACCGTTCAGAGTTAGCCCATGCTGAAAGCAGTTCCGTGCCCGCGCCGCATGCCCTGCCGCCCGTACAGCACGCTCGTCCAGCAGCCCAGGTGGACGCGCTGCCCCCAAACGCAGCAGAACCGCTCGCCGAACCCAACTGGCGCATCGCCGAACAAATAACCCAGCACATCGAGCGCATGGTCTACGACCGCGAACGCGAGGCGATAACTGTGCGCCTCGACCCACCCGAGCTGGGCATGATTGAACTGCGCGTGCAGACCACTGGCAACGAGGTTCAGGCATGGGTCAACGCCGAGCGCGACCTGACCCGCCAAATGCTGCAACAGGCGCAACAGCAGCTGCGCGAACAGCTCGAATCACGCGGGCTACAACTCACGCACTTCGATGTCGGCGGACAAAGCAATTCCCACTTTGCGCAGGCGCGCCCCTTCCGCACGCCTGCCGCACAATCGGTTTCACACACACACCCCTCAACGGCTACGGACAGCCTCAACCACGACGGGCGATGGAGCGTCTGGGTGTGAACTAACTCAGATGACGGAGGTTGTTCGAATGACAATCGGAGCGATCCACTCTACACCCGGCGGGGCTGCTATGAGCAGCTCACGCGCCACGATGGACACCTATCAGTTCCTGCGATTGCTGATTGTGGAACTCACTTCGCAGAACCCGATGGATCCTGTGAAAGACCGCGACTTCCTGGCGCAGATGGCGCAGCTCAACACTGCGCAACAGATGGAGCGCATGGGAAGCATGTTCACCACGTTCCAAGCGGCGGGGCTAATCGGGCGCGAGGTGGAAGCCGCCCTGCCCAGCGGCGCCCGCATCACGGGCAAGGTGGAAGGCGTCCAGATGAGCGCAGGGCGCGTGTTTCTGACCATTAACGGCGAAGCGGTTCCGATGGAGTCGCTGCGCGCGATTCGTTGAGGAGGTGAAATGCGATGTGGCAAGCAATGCTTTCGGGAGTCGCCAGTTTGAAGGCGCACCAGACGAAGATGAATGTGATTGGCAACAATATCGCGAACATCAATACGACCGGGTTTAAAGGCAGCCGTGTGCATTTTCAAGACCTGATGGCGCAGACCTTCCGCGCCGCGAGCCGTCCGAGCAATGTACTCGGCGGCGTGAACCCGATTCAGGTTGGACTCGGCGTCAAGGTCGGCGCGATCGATGTGCAGACGCTGCAGGGCGCGCTGGAGATGACGGGGCGCACCACCGATCTCGCCATTCAGGGCAACGGCTACTTCATGCTGACCAACGGGCGCGATGTGCATTACACGCGCGACGGCGCGTTTGGGCTGGACTCGTCGGGCTTTCTGGTACATCGCGGCACGGGCTGGAAAGTGCTGGGCTGGATGGCAGACGCGGGCGGGCGCATCGACACGAACCAGCCGATTAATGCCAGCTCCGTACTCCAGTTCCCCGTCGGCTCGCAAGCTGCCGTGCGCCAGACCAGCGTCGTGGAATACACGGGCAACCTGAACGCGAACGCCGACCCTGCGCAAACCTACGCGGCAACCGTGCGCGTGTACGACGCGCTGGGCGGGGCGCACGACATCACAATCACTTTCACCAACCGCCAGACGCCGCCGCAAGGGACGCCTCCTGCAGGCGCGGTCAGCTCATGGGAATGGACCGCCACCGAAGGCAGCACCCCCGTCGGCGACTTCACCACAGGCTCTAACACCCGCCTTTACTTCGATAATCAGGGGAGACTCATCGGCGCCACCACGCAGCAAATCACCATCACGCCCACCAACGGCGCACAGCCGTTCACAGTGGAGTTAGACCTGAGCCAGATTACCTCGTTGGCGGCGGAGTCGATTGTGCAACCCGTGTATCAAGACGGCTTCCCGCCCGGCACGCTGCAGGAGTTTACCATCGGCATCGACGGCACGATTCAGGGCGTATTCTCCAACGGACTGTCGCGTCCCATGGGGCGGATTGCCATGAGCCTGTTCGCGAACCCCGCAGGCTTGTTCCGTCTGGGCAACAATATGTGGCGCGTAACGGACAACTCGGGACTGCCCCAGGTCGGCGCGCCGACTACAGGCGGCCTCGGCGAAATCAACGCGGGCTACCTGGAACAGTCGAATGTCGACCTCGGCAGCGAGTTCGCCGACATGATCGTCACGCAGCGCGGCTTCCAGGCGAACACGCGCATCGTGTCGGTAGTGGATGAACTGCTCGCGGATGTGGTGAATATGAAGCGGTAAATGTAGAATCATCCTTATTCTGTGGGGCGCGTCGCGGACGCGCCCTATTCTTTCGGAGACGACTTATTGAGGCGCTTACTACATCTCCCCTCAAAGCGCTGTCAACCGAGCCTTCCCTATCCGTCAGAACCTTTTCTCACCCTGCCGATAATAATATCGAGAGTTCAAATAGTGCATCGTCGGCGGGACGCCGACGCTACG
>CAYYCA010000325.1:0-2808 GCA_964470265.1 uncultured Fimbriimonadales bacterium
AAGGAGGGGGGCAAAACCGTGCGGAAAGGCGACGATTTAATCTTTGAGGGACTTATGTGCCTCAAAGATTAAATCGTCTCCAGAAGCAGCGGCGTCGCGAGGTCTCCCGCAGTAAGGGCGCCGCAGGGGCACGCCCCCGTGCGTGCCCTGTCTACCAGCACGCCGCGAACATAAGGTATAGGGCACGCACGGGGGCGTGCCCCTACGGTGCGTATACAAGGTGCGCCTCAAAAAGGGACGATCTGATGCCAGCTGAGGTTTCAAGTAGTGCGAATCGTCGGCGGGAACGCCGACGCTACGCGAGCGCGTTCGTAGCGTCGGCGTCCTCGCCGACGATTCGCACTACTTGAACTCGCGATTGGTATAACCCAAGTTGCTACCTATGCTGAGACTCCTCGCCTTCGGCTCGGAATGACAAGTTCATTTTTGCAGCCACAGTGTTGTCATTCCGAACGGAGCGAGGAATCTCGCCTGTTCAAAATCAATGGGTAGCAAATTGGGTTATGGTATACTCTCCCACATGGAGCTCAGTCCCTTGAGCGCAATCCTCTCGCAGCTGTTCTGGATTGTCTTTATCTTTCTGGCGGTGATGCCGATGTTGCGGCAGCGCATGCTCGAATCGGCGCGGATGAGCCTGATTCGACAGATCGAGAAAAAGCGCGGCAGCCGCGTGATTGTACTGATCCATCGGCAGGAGGCGCTCGCGCTCTTCGGCGTGCCCCTGTTTCGCTTCATCAGTATCGAGGACTCGGAGGAGGTGCTGCGCGCCATTCGCATGACCCCGCCTGATATGCCGATTGACATCATCTTACACACGCCGGGCGGGCTGGTGCTGGCGAGTCAGCAGATTGCCTGCGCCCTGTGCGACCATCCTGCGAAGGTCACCGCGTTTGTGCCCCACTACGCGATGTCGGGGGGCACGCTGATTGCGCTCGCCGCCGACGAGATTGTGATGGACAAACACGCGGTGCTGGGACCCATCGACCCGCAGGTTGGGCAGTTCCCCGCGGCGTCTGTGCTGAAGGTAGTGGAGCAGAAGCCCATCAGCGAAGTGGACGACCAGACGCTGATTCTGGCGGATGTGTCGCGCAAGGCGTTGCAGCAGGCGCTGGCGCTGGTGAAAGAGGTGCTGATGAACAACGGGATGGACGAGGCGCGCGCCCACACTTTAGCCGACCAGCTCACGCAAGGCTACTACACGCACGACTACCCAATTTCCGCTGGGATGTTGCAAGCGATGGGGCTAAATGTGCGTACTGAGCTGCCCTCCGAAATCTATCAGCTCATGGCGCTCTATCCGCAGCCGGCGCAGCGCAGCTCGGGCGTGGAATATGTGCCCGTGCCCTATCACCCCGAGCCGCCTGCCCAGCCTCAGCGCGCCCCCGCCGCCCGAAGGCGCAACGCCAAACTGCCGAACTGAGCCGTTCAGGTACAATACCCGCTGCTATGAGCCGTTCACCCCGCGAATTCGGCTTTGAAACGCGCATGCTGCACGCCGGGCACATCCCCGACCCGTACACGGGCGCGCGCGCCGTGCCGATTTATCAGACCACTTCGTTCGTGTTCGACGACCCCGACCAAGCGGCGCAACTGTTTGAACTCAAGCAGTACGGCAACATCTACACGCGCATCATGAACCCCACCAACGCCGTGTTCGAGGAGCGCATGGCGTCGCTGGAAGGGGGCACGGGCGCGGTGGCGACCGCCAGCGGCATGGCGGCGCAGTTCCTCACCTTCTACACGCTGCTGCAGCCCGGCGACGAGATTGTGAGTTCCGCCCACCTGTACGGCGGTACGACCACCCAGTTCACCCACACCTTCAAAAAGATGGGCGTGACGGTCAAGTTCGTAGAGCCGGGCGACTTTGAGGCGTGGGAGCGCGCCATCACGCCCAAAACTCGCGCACTCTATGGCGAGACCATCGGCAATCCCAAAGGGAGCATTCTGGACATCGAACGCCTTGCGCAACTGGCGAACGCGCATCGCATCCCCCTGATTGTGGACAATACCTTCGCCACGCCGTACCTGTGTCGTCCAATCGAGTGGGGCGCGACAATTGTGGTGCATTCCGCCACGAAGTTCATCGGCGGGCACGGCACATCCATCGCGGGCGTGGTGGTCGAATCAGGCAAGTTCGATTACAGCCATTTCCCCACAATTGCCGAGCCGTCGGGCGCGTATCACGGGCTGAAGTTTTACGAAACTTTTGGGCACTACGGGTTTCTGATGAAACTGCGCGCGGAGACGCTGCGCGATGTGGGGGCGTGCCTCTCGCCGTTCAACGCTTTCCTGCTGCTGCAGGGGCTGGAGACGCTCTCCGTACGGATGGAACGCCATGTGGCAAACGCGCAGGCAGTCGCGCGCTTCTTAGCGGAGCATCCGCGCGTGGCTTGGGTCGCCTACGCTGGCTTGCCCGACCATCCCGACCATGCCCTTGCGAAAAAATACACGCCCCACGGGCCCGGCGCGGTGTTCTCCTTTGGAATTAAGCCCCCGACGGGCATGGACGCGCGTGAGGCGGGCAAACGATTCATCCAGAACCTGCACCTGTTCTCGCATCTGGCGAATGTGGGCGATGTGCGCAGCCTCGTGATTCACCCTGCCTCCACTACCCATCAACAGCTGAGCGACGAAGAGCTGCGCCTCGCGGGAATCGGTCCCGAAATGATCCGCCTCTCCATCGGGCTGGAAACGGTGGACGACCTGCTGTGGGATCTGGATCAGGCGTTGTGGGGAATTGAGGATAAATGATCTCCTCAATTGCGACTGATAATAAGTCCCTCAAAGATTAAATCGTCACCTTTCCAC
>CAYYCA010000326.1:0-2790 GCA_964470265.1 uncultured Fimbriimonadales bacterium
CCTCTTCCGCAGGTTCGGGTTTTTCGGGGCGGGCGGGACGGTCGGGGCGTCGGTCGCCGCGTGGGGGCGCAGGTCGGCGGTCGCCGCCGCGCGACGCGCCGCTACTCACAGGCGTCGCCACCGCGCTCACCGCGCCGAACTCGGCGGGCTGCTCCAAGCCGCGCGTCGTGAGGTTGATGCGCCCCATATGGTCGATCTCCTTCACGCGCACGCGCAGCGTATCGCCCACTTTCACCACCTCTTCAGGGCGACTCACACGCTTGTCGGTCAGATCGCGCAGGTCAACCAGCCCCTCCTTACCGGGCAATACCTCCACGAACGCGCCGCGCGCCATGAGCCGAGTGACACGCCCCGTGTAGACCTCGCCAACGGCGACCTCTTTGGTGAGCGCCTCGATCATCTGGCGGGCGCGCTCGCCCGACTCACCGTCAGGCGCAGCGATATAGACTTTGCCCGTCTGTTCGATTTGAATCTGCGCGCCCGTCTCGGCGGTGATTTTCTTGACCGTCTTGCCGCCCGGTCCAATCACATCGCCAATCTTGTCGGGGTTGATTTCCATCACGAAGATGCGCGGGGCGCGCGGGGAGACTTCAGGGCGCGGCGCAGGAATCACTTCCAGCATCTTCTGCAGGATGAACAGCCGCGACTCGCGAGCGCGTTGCAGGGTCTCGGCGATGATGTGATGCGGCAAGCCAGGAATCTTTAGGTCGAGCTGGATGGCGGTGATGCCGTTCGCCGTGCCTGCGACCTTGAAGTCCATATCGCCCGTCGCGTCTTCCATGCCCTGGATGTCGGTCAGGAGTACATAGCGGTCGTCGCTTTCGTAGACCAAGCCTGTGGCAATCCCGGCGACGGGGGCTTTGATGGGCACGCCAGCGTCCATCAACGCGAGGGTGCTACCGCAGGTGCTTGCCATCGAGGTCGAGCCGTTCGACTCCAGCACTTCCGAGTAGAGCAGGATGGCGTAAGGGAACTCTTCTTCGGGGGGGATCATCCGCATCAGGGCGCGCTCGGCGAGCATGCCGTGTCCGACCTCGCGCCTGCCCGCGCCGCGCAAGGGGCGCACCTCGCCCACGCTGAACGGCGGGAAGTTGTAGAAGTGCATATAGCGTTTGGTCTCTTCCTCGCTGAGGGCGTCCAGAATCTGCGCCTCTTGCAACGCGCCGAGCGTGCAGGTGGTCAGTACCTGCGTCTGTCCGCGCTGGAACAGCCCGCTGCCGTGCGTGCGGGGCAGCAGCCCAACGGCGCAGGAAATTTCGCGGATTTCGTGCGGGGCGCGCCCATCGGGACGCTTGCCCTCCTCCAGAATCAGCTTGCGAACGGTCTCCTTGATAACCTCGTCGACCGCCATGCTGAGTTCGAGTTCGCGTCCTTCGTAGGGCGGGGGCGATTCGGGGTCGGGCGGAGTGTTCATCTGCACGACAATTTCGTCCTTGAGCTGGCTCAGCCCTGCCTCGCGCGCTAGCTTGTCAGGGTTCTGAATCGCCTCTTTGAGCGACTCGCCCGCGAACGCCTTTACTGCCTCTTTAATCTCCGTCGAAACCAAATAGAGGGGCACCTCGGCTTTCGGCTTGCCCGCTTTCTCGCGCAGTTCCTCAATCAGCGCGATGACCTTCTGGTTCTCTATGTGCGCCAGCTCGATGGCTTGGAGCATCACATCCTCAGGCAGCTCGTTCGCGTCCGCCTCGATCATCATCACATGGTCAGGACGGCTGGAGACGACGAGTTCCAGTTCCGAGAGTTCGCTCATCTCACTGTTGGGATTGAGGATGAACTCGCCGTTCACATAACCGACGCGCACTGCGCCGAGCGGGCCGTTCCAGGGGATGTCGGAAATCGTCAGCGCGGCGGACGCGCCGATGATGCCCAGTACGGCGGGCGGATGGTCAAAGTCCACCGAGACGGGCATCACAATCACCTGTACCTCGTTGCGCATGCCCTTCGGAAACAGCGGGCGGATTGAGCGGTCGACCAGACGCCCCTGCACGATGGACTCGTCCGATGGGCGACCGCCGCGCTTGACAAAACCGCCTGGAATCTTGCCGACGGCGTATTTACGCTCTTCGTAATCGACAATCAGAGGGAAAAAGTCGATATCGGCGCGCGCCTTCTGGCTCATCGTGGCGGTCACTAAGACCACGGTATCGCCATAGCGTACCACAACCGCCGCATTCGCTTGATTCGCTAAAACGCCTGTCTCCAGCGACAGAATATCTCCGCCGATTTCGGCGGATACAACGATGGGTTCTCGCATTGAATTCTGCCTCCTCCTTACCGCTGCGAGCGGATGCCCAGTCGCTGTACCAGTTCGCGGTAGCGCTGGATGTCCTGATTTGCCAGATAGTTCAGCAGCTGGCGTCGCTGTCCGACCAGTTTCACCAGCCCGTAGCGGGAGTGATAGTCTTTACGGTGCGTCTTCAGATGCTCCGTCAAATAGTTGATGCGCGCGGTGAGCAGCGCAATTTGCACTTCAGGCGAGCCAGTGTCGCCCTCGTGGCGCTTGTATTCGTTAATAATCGCCTGTTTCTCTTCGGGCGTCAGCATAGCGTGTTTCCTCCGTACCTCCTCTGATGATGTGCGCTCTGGAGCGACGCCGCTTCACGAAACCGCCTGGGGCGGCTTGGTGAAACAGCCTTCGCTCCCACGAGCGCATAAAGGAGTATACCCGATAGGAGAGGATTCTGAAACCGTCGTCGGCGGGGACGCTGACGACGCACTTGAAAATCCGGTTGGTATTAGAAAACAGCGCTACTACGCTCAGGTCGTGGGAGAGCGTCGTACCCCTGTCAG
>CAYYCA010000327.1:0-2780 GCA_964470265.1 uncultured Fimbriimonadales bacterium
TTGTACTTTTTCGTCGAAGTGACAAACATCAGGCGTCGGCGTCCCGCCGACGATTTGCGCTACTTGAACTCTCGATTGGTATAAGCGTTTCACTTGTGAAATCATTCTGTAAAAAAAGACAGACTTTTCTGCCGCTACACACACAGAATGGCACAAAAATTGCTATCTGAGTCGCATAGTTGGAGAGGAAAACCTCTCTGACTCTGTCCCTCGATGGTAAGAATGGCGAAACACGGGGGAGACAGAAGACATTCGGAGGATACCATGCACAACGCTCAACGTCTGCTTTGGACTTTGGTAGGCGCGGCAGGGCTTGGAATCCTGTCGCACGCGCAGGTAACAGTCACCACCTATCACGGCGTCGTCGCGACTGAGTGGCTGACCACAAACGGCACGATGAAGATGGACTACGACTGGGTGCGCGACCGTTTTGTGGTACAGCATGAGTATGGCGCAGCGCCGCCCAAGTACGCCACCATCGACCTCGCCACCAAGAACCTAACCCACTTTGCGCAGACGACTTCGGGTATGTACCACGAGACGCTACTGACCGTGATGCCGCAAAACTGGAACAACTACGCGCAGGGCACGACTTTTGTGTCCAGCGCGGGCAGCGGCAACATTTTTGCTATTGACCCGAACGGGAATGTCTCGACTTTCGCTACAGGATTGCCCAACGGCACGGGCGCGCCCACTCCCACGCGCTACACGACGGTTCGCTGGGATGAGTACGGCGTGGCGAACAACGACCTGTTCTACGCCAACGAGAGCAGCGGGCAAGTAAGCCGTGTGGACAGCAACGGGAATATCGTGTGGACGACTACGCTTACGGATCCGGGCTTCCAGCAGTTGGCGTTGCCCGAAGCGATGATTGTGCTGGGCGTCAATCCGCGCTGGGGCCCGTTTCAGCGCAGCGTGATTGTGGGGCAGAATTCGGGCGTTAGCTGGAACATTTTTCGCATCGATCCTGCGACAGGGAACTATACAGTGATGACTTCGCCCATCCCTGATGCGCCGGAGTCGTTCCGAGTGTTCCATTCGCGCACGGGCGCGCCGCTGGCGCTCTATGTCTCGCTTTATAACGGGGCGAACTCTAAAATCATCCAGCTGACCAACTTCACGAACATTCCGAACCTGCAGCCGAACGATTTGTTCATCGCGGGCGAGGATTACGGAGGCGGGACGATTTGGCATGTCTACTGGGACAGCGCCGCGAACTCGTTCCAGGCGCAGTTGATTGCGCAGTTCACTTCCAATCAAGCCTACTTCCTTGAGGACATGGTGTTTGCGCCCGTGCCTGAGCCTGGGTCGTTGCTGTCGCTGGCGGCGGGCTTGGGCGGCGTCGGGCTGCTGAAACGCCGACGGCGCGCCGAACGCACCTCAGCGGCGAAATAGTCATGCCTACTGCGGCGCGCCTTTTTGACAGGCGCGCCGACGCTTGATATCGCATTTCCCCCTACGCGAAGGGCGGGCGCGGAACTTGCATGAGGTATCTTTAGCGCTATGGAAGTTGGACGTAGCGCGACGACCGCCCCCGCCCTCCACGCCGACTGGATTGCCGAACTGCGACGGGCGTTGCTGCGCTGGTTCGAGGCGCACCGACGCCCCACCCCGTGGCGCGAGAACCCCGACCCGTACCGCGTCTGGGTCTCCGAAGTGATGTTGCAGCAGACGCAGACGGCGACGGTCATCCCCTACTTCGAGCGGTTCATCGCGCGGTTCCCGACGGTACAGGCGTTGGCGGACGCGCCGCTGGAGGAAGTGCTGCGCTACTGGGAAGGGCTGGGCTACTACGCGCGGGCGCGGAACTTACATCGCGCGGCGCAACTGATTGCGCAAAACGGCGGGCAGCTCCCCACAACCGCCGACCGCCTGCGCGAGCTGCCCGGCGTCGGCGCGTACACGGCGGGCGCAATCGCCAGTATCGCCTTCGGAGAGCCAACCCCCGTCGTGGATGGGAATGTGACGCGCGTGCTGGCGCGATTACTCTGGCTCAAGGGCGACCTGAAGACCGCCGCCGCGCAGAACCAACTCTGGCGCATCAGCGAGCAACTGATTGACCCCCAGCGCCCTGGCGACTTCAATCAGGCGATTATGGAACTCGGTTCAACGGTCTGCACGCCCGCGCAGCCGCGCTGTAGCGAGTGTCCCATCAGCCACCTGTGCGCCGCCTATCAACGCGGGCAGCCGACCGCCGTGCCCGAACCGAGCCGCCGCGCCCCTACGCGGCAGGCGGTGGATGTCTCGGCAGTAGTTGAGCGCGATGGGCAGTTCCTGCTGATGCAGCGTCCGACGGAGGGGCTATGGGGCGGGCTGTGGGAGTTCCCCCGCGCCACCCGACAGGGACGCGAGAGCCTTGAGACAGTCGCCCTGCGCGCCGCGCAACAGGTCGGCGTGCAGGCGGAGCCGCGCAGCGTGCTAACCACCGTCAAGCACACCGTGACCTATTCGCGGATTCAACTGTACGGCTACCTGTGCGCGTGGCTATCGGGCGAGGCGCAACGCGGGGAGTATATCGCCTGGGTATGGGTCGCCCCCGACGAGCTGGAGCGCTATCCGCTTTCCGTTCCCCAGCGACGGCTCGCTGAGGCGTTGCGGGAATATGCAGGGATACTGTAGCAGCGACGATTTTCTATCTGTCGGCGCATCCGATGCACGTAATCGGGACAATCGGGCAAATCCGTGCGGTCAGCACACTGTCCGATGAAACCGATTTCGGTAAGCGTTTGCAGCAAATCCGCGCCGATGCGTTTCGGCGCAGGTTCGGGCAACACAATCAC
>CAYYCA010000328.1:0-2757 GCA_964470265.1 uncultured Fimbriimonadales bacterium
CCCACCACCGCCCGACATCGCCCGCACAGCTCGGTCGATTCGTCGACATCGGGCAGCGTCAGCCAGCAGCGCGCGCACTTGCGCCCCGGCGCAAGGCTTACCTCCACCTGCAACTCGCCCGCGCCTGGCGCAATCTCTGCCTGCGACACGCCAAACACACGCGCCAACAGGTTCTCCGGCGCAGGCGGCGTGGGATACGCGCTCAGCACCCCATACCACGGCTCGGGCGCATGCACCACCACCTTCGCGCTCTGCGGATTGGGGATGCGCTTCTCGTTCTTGGCGGCTTCGACGGCGCGGTTGACCGCCTCGCGCACTTGCAAAATCCGCTCGAACCGCTCCAGCAGCCCCTTGTCCAGCCACGCCTCGCGCACGGCAGGGAACTCCGCCAAATGCACGCTGACGGGCTTATCGGGCACGGGCAGGCGTTGCCATACCTCCTCCGCCGTGTGGGGGATGATGGGCGCCAGCAGGCGCGTGAGCGTGTGCGCCAGCTCGTAAACCACCGTTTGCGCCCCGCGCCGCGCCCGCGAACCCCGCGCCTCCGCATACAGCCTGTCCTTAATCACATCCAGATAGAACGCGCTCAGCTCCACATTGCAGAACCGCCGCGTCTCGTGATAGAACTTGTGGTACTCGAACGAGTCGTAGGCGTGGAGGGCGTAGCGCAGGTACTCTTGCAGCGTCGCCAGCATCCAGCGGTCAAGGTCGTTGAGCTGCTCGTAGGGCAAGGCGTCTGTGGCGGGGTTGAAATCAGCGAGGTTGCCCACCATAAAGCGCAGCGTGTTGCGGATTTGTCGATAGGCGTCAGCGACATATTTGAGAATCTCGTCCGAGAGGCGCACATCTTCGAAGTATTCGCAGGAGGCGACCCACAGGCGCAGCACATCCGCGCCGTATTTTTGGATGACCTCTTGAGGGCTGACCACATTGCCGAGGCTTTTGCTCATCTTGCGCCCTTCGCCGTCCAGCACGAAGCCGTGCGTGATGACCGTGCGATAGGGGGCGGCGTCGCGCGTGCCGATGGCAATCATCAGGCTGGAGTTGAACCAGCCGCGATGCTGGTCGGAGCCTTCCAAGTAAAGGTCGGCGGGCCAGCGCAGTTCGGGGCGCGTCTCCAGTACCAGCCGATGCGTGCTGCCCGAGTCGAACCACACATCCAGCACATCGGTCTCCTTGCGGAAGCGCGTGGATTGGCACTTCGGGCAGGCGAAGCCGTCGGGCAGGAAGTAGTCGGCGGGCTGCTCGAACCACACATCGGAGCCGTCGCGTTCAATCGCTTGCGCCACGCGCTCCACCGTTTCGGGCGTGAGGATGGCTTCGCGGCAGTCTTCGCAGTAGAAGGCGGGGATGCCCACGCCCCACGCGCGTTGACGGCTGAGACACCAGTCGGGGCGGTTCTGCACGGCGGCGGTGATGCGCGCCTCGCCTTCGGGGGGAATCCAGCGCACGCCGTGAATGGCTTCTAAGGCGCGCTCGCGATGCCCCGCGTGGTCGATGCTCATAAACCACTGTTCGGTCGCGCGGAAAATCAGGGGCGTGTCGCAGCGCCAGCAGTGGGGATAGTTGTGGCGATACGGCTCGTAGTGCAGCAGCGCGCCCACCTCACGCAGGCGGGCAATCACGGCGCGGTTGCCCTCGGGCGTGATGGGCAGCCCCGCGAACTCGCCCGCCTCCGCCGTGAACACGCCCTTCTCATCTACAGGGCACAGCACGGGCAGCCCATACTTCTTGCCTGTGGCGAAGTCCTCCGCGCCGTGTCCCGGAGCGGTATGCACCACGCCCGTACCGTCCTCTGCCGTCACATAGTCCGCCAGCACGACGGGCGATTCGCGGTCAAAAATCGGATGCTTAGCGACCGCACCCTCCAGCTGCGCGCCTGTCGCCGTGCCCAACACTTTGTAGTCGTGGATGCCGAACACCTCCATCGTGGGCGCGACGAGCCGATGCGCCAGCAGGTAGAGCGCGCCGTCGGCTTGCACATAGGCGTACTCCAGCTCGGGATGCACCGCCAGCGCAAGGTTGGCAGGAATCGTCCACGGCGTGGTCGTCCAGATGAGAATCTTCAGGTTTTCCGTGGCGGGCGCGCCTGCGGGGGGCTTGATGACGGGGAACGCCACATAGATCGAGTCGGAGGTTTTCTCGTCGTACTCCACTTCGGCGTCGGCGAGGGCGGTCTGGCATGTGGGACACCACAGCGTGGGGCGCAGCCCGCGATAGATGTAGCCTCGTTGCGCCAACTCGCCAAAAATGCGCACCAGCCCCGCCTCAAAAGCGTAGTCCATCGTGAGGTAGGGCTTGCCCCACTCGCCCACTAGTCCGAGGCGTTCGAACTGCTCGCGCTGGATGGTCACATAGCGTTGAGCGTATTCGCGGCAGGCGCGGCGTAGGGTGATTTTGTCAGGCGTCTCGCCCCGCTCCATAAACTGCTTCGCGACGGCGTTTTCGATGGGCAGTCCGTGATTGTCCCAGCCGGGCACATAGGGCGTGCGGTAGCCGCGCATGCAGTAGGAGCGTACCACGATGTCCTTGAGCGTCTTGTTCAGCGCGTGCCCAATGTGGATATCGCCGTTGGAGTAAGGCGGTCCGTCGTGCAGGATGTAATCGCCGTTGGGGGCGGGTTTTTCGAGCATGCGCTGATAGAGGTTGATTTCGCGCCAAAACGCTTGCCAGCGCGGCTCCTGTTCGGGCAGGTTCGCCCGCATGGGGATAGTTTGCTCGTCCTTCGGTAGGTTCAGCGTCTCTCGGTAGTTGCGC
>CAYYCA010000329.1:0-2753 GCA_964470265.1 uncultured Fimbriimonadales bacterium
CCCATCGGTAAGCTCAACACTTCGCGCGACGCCCGTTCCGCCTCGGGCAAACTCAGCCCCATGTCGCGGTATATCGGCAGCAGGTGCAACGGCACGGGGTAGTAAACGAAAGTGTCGATTCCCGCCTCTTTCAGCTGCGCCTGCAGCCAATCGCGCCGATCGCCTCGCACGCGAATCGTGTACTGATGATACACATGGTAGGCGTAGGGGGCTTCGTAAGGTGTTTCGATATCGGGGATGTCACGCAGAAGTTCATTATAGCGCGCCGCCGCCGCGCGCCGCTTGCGGTTCCACTCGTCTATGTAGCGAAACTTCACGCGCAGAACCGCCGCCTGAATCTCGTCTAGGCGCGAGTTGACCCCCACGCGCTCGTTGAAATATTTCTTACGCGCCCCATGCACGCGCAGCATCCGCACGGTCTCGGCAATTGCGTCGTCGTTGGTGACCAGCATCCCGCCGTCGCCGAACGCCCCCAGATTCTTAGAGGGGAAAAACGAGAGCGCGCCCGCATCGCCAATCGCGCCCAATTTGCGTCCCTTGTATTCGCCGCCAAACGCCTGCGCCACATCTTCCAGCACTTTCAAGCCGTATTCGCGTGCAATCTCCATAATCGAATCCATATCGGCGGCGTGTCCGTACAGGTGGACAGGGATAATCGCTTTGGTGCGCGGGGTGATTTTCGCGCGAATCTGCTCCACATTCAGATTGAAGGTTCGCGGGTCGATATCGACAAAGACAGGCGTCGCTTTGAAGTGGCTAATCGCTTCCGCCGTCGCGAAGAAGGTGAACGGGGTGGTGATCACTTCATCACCGGGCTGGATGCCCAGCGCATGGACGCCCAAAATCAGCGCGTCAGTACCCGAATTGAGCGCGACAGCGTGCTTGACGCCTAAATAGCTGGCAATTTCCTGTTCCAGCGCCTTCACATTCGGCCCCATAATAAACACGCCACTGCGCAACACTTCCTGAATAGCGCCGTTTAATTCGTCCCAGAGCAGTTCAATCTCGGCTTTCAAATCCAGTAAGGGGATGCGATTCATTCAGAGACCTCCTGCACGGTTTCGCCCTCCTTGCGGTAGCGCGCGCCGCAGTGGGCGCAGGTAGCGTATTCCGCATCTTCGCGAGGCTCGAAGTGGAGTCGAACGCCACACTGACACATCCAGCCTGTAATCCGGGCGGGCACGCCCATCACGAGCGCATAGTCAGGCACATCGCGGGTGACCACTGCGCCTGCCCCCACGAAGGCGTACCGTCCAATCGTAGTTCCGCAGACAATCGTGCAGTTCGCGCCGAGCGTCGCGCCGCGCTTGACCAGCGTCGGCTTATATTCCGCCTTGCGCGAGATGTGGCTGCGCGGGTTGATTACATTTGTGAACACCATGCTGGGACCGCAGAACACATCGTCTTCCAGTACGACGCCCGTGTAGAGGGAAACATTGTTCTGAATTTTCACATTATCGCCCACCACCACGCCCGACGCGATGAACACATTCTGTCCGATGTTGCAGTTTTTGCCGATTCGGGCGTTTTGCATCACATGGGAGAAGTGCCAGATGCGCGTGCCTTCGCCGATTTCGCAGGGCTGGTCAATTACGGCGGTTTCATGGGCGAAGTAGGGGGGCTTTGGGGCAGGCGCAATCGCGACGGGTTCGCCATCCTGATTGAGCGACTGCTGACATGCTTCCAGCACCTGCAGCACACGCAGCGCCTCCTCGCCGTCGGTTTCGGGCGTGCGCCGTGTCGCGAGGCACTCCAGAAAGTGCTGACACTCCACGCGGAGAGGTTCTACGGCTTCAAACGGCACGGGTTGCGCTTCAGTTAGGCGCGGTACAGGCATTCGCTCGCGCCACTCTACAGGCTGACGCAGGATCCGGAGCTTATGTTCAGGCTCCGTGTCCGCAAAGATCGCCATACCCTCGCTGCCGACTACCACGAGCCGATGCTCTTTGTAAGGATGAAGCCAGCTCACGAAGATATGCCCCTGCACGCCGCTGGGGAAGGCAAGCGTGGTAATAGTTGTATCGGCAATCTGCGTATGCAGATAGTTGCCGCCGTGCGCTGCGACGCGTTCTGGCATTTCGTTCAGCAGATAGAGTATCACGGAGACATCGTGGGGCGCGAAACTCCAGAGGATATTCTCTTCGGTGCGAAACCGCCCCAGATTGAGGCGATTCGAGTAGAGGTAATAGAGTTTGCCGAGCGCGCCGCCGTCGATAAGCCGCTTGAGCTGCGTCACGGCGGGATGATAGCGCAGCAGATGCCCTACCATCAGGATACGCCGCTGCTCTTGCGCCAGCTGTACCAGTTCCGCGCCCTGCGCTGTGGCGAGGGCGAGCGGCTTCTCCACAAAGACATCTTTGCCCGCCTGCAACGCCTGTTTGACCATTTCATAATGAGTTGCGGCGGGGGTGGCGATGGCAACAGCGTTAATATCATCGCGCTGAAGCAACGCTTCGTAGTCGGGGACAAACTCTACACCGGGATATTGCTCCGCAACAGCAGATTCACGCGAGGCGTCGGCGTCGCAGACCGCCGTGAGCGCGCCCAGTTGAAAAAAGTTCCGCGCCAGATTCTTGCCCCAGTAACCGTGTCCGACAACCGCAATCCGATGCACTGACAAACCTGCCTCCCGCGTGATTATACCTGTCGGCGGCTCTGATCGTGGGCAACAGATACAGGTTTCCCTGCCCGCCCCGACTCATCCGCCGCCAGAGTCACCGCCAGCGTCTTCACGCCCTCGCTGTAGTCGGCGC
>CAYYCA010000330.1:0-2738 GCA_964470265.1 uncultured Fimbriimonadales bacterium
AAGGGCAGGCGCCGATTGAAACCATAGCCTCAGCCAGTCTTTCGTGTTTCACATGCTTGATGGTGAGTCTCTCAACGATGCAGGCGTTCCCGAGTCGACGAGGCGCGGCGACCTACGCAGGGGCGCGGTTCCCGTGCCTTGCTTGGCACAGGGTGGACGACCATAATGGGGGCAAGTTCCGAACCTCCCCCCACATTCGGCGGTATTTTCACCTTTGAGGCACTTAAGTCCCTTAGACTAATACCGACTGGGGGTTCAAGTGAAACGAACTGCAGCCCTCACCCCCTGTCCCCCTCCTGATAAGGGTACAACGCATAGGTTCAACTCTGCTGCACCAACAACCGATTCGGCTCCATCAACCACCTTACCCCCCCTCCGTAAGGTTCCCCCCGCTCCGCGAGGGGAACCGAAAAACTCACTCGGTTCCCCCTACGCCGTAGGGGGAACCTGAAGGAGGGGGTTCGAGAAAAATCCGTCTCTGCCCTCTGCTTGAGGTTCCGAGAGCGTTGAAGGTGAGACAGTTGCGCCCGAAGTTGAAGCAAAGCCATGGACCCTTATCAGGAGGAGTAAGGGGGTGAGGGGCGAAAAGACGGTCCCGCGCTTGCCCAGTGAACTCAGGCGATGTACCCCTGTCAGGTGGGTAGGGAGCAAAGGCAAAAAATTCCAGACGCGCCTTCAATAGGTACAATTCCCTGCGATGCTGCACGCGCTGCACATCGAGAACCTCGCGATTATCGACCGCTTGGAGGTTCACTTCGGGGCGGGGCTGAACGCGCTCACGGGCGAAACGGGCGCGGGGAAATCAATCCTGATTGACGCGCTTAACCTCGCGCTGGGCGAACGCGCCGACCCGACGCTGATTCGCACGGGCGCGGAAAGACTGCGCGTGAACGCTGTGTTCGAACCGCCCGACGACCCCGACCTGCGCGCCCTGCTGGAGGAACTCGGCGTGGAGCCAGAGGAGGGATTGCTCTACCTCAGCCGCGAGGTGCAGGCGGGGGGACGCTCCATCGCCCGCATCAACGGACAGCCCGCCCCCCTCAGCGCGCTCAAAGCGATTGGCGAACGGCTCGTCGACCTGCACGGGCAACACGAGCATCAGTCGCTCCTGAAGCCGAGCAGCCATCTGGAGTTTTTAGACCGCTGGCTGGGAGAGCCGACGCTGAGCCTGCGGGCGCAGGCGCGCGACACAGTGCAGGCGTTGCGTCAGGCGGAGCGCGAACTGCAGGAACTCACCGAACGCGAGCGCGAACGAGAGCAGATGCTTGACCTCTACCGATTTCAGGTAGACGAAATCCGCAAAGCGAACCTGCAACCCGGCGAGGACGAGCAGCTCGAAACCGAAGAGCGGCGCCTCACGCACGCCGAGAAACTGATTGCGCTGGCGGGCGGCGCGTATGACGCCCTGATGCAGGAACACGGCGCATATGACCAGGCAGCCAGCGCCAGTCGCAACCTGAGCGAAATCGCGCGAATCGACCCCTCCGTCGCCGAGTGGGGCGACATGCTGGAGGGCGCGCTGGCGCAAATGGACGAAGTCGCCCGCAACCTGCGCGCCTACGCCGAAAGCATCGAGTATGACCCCGCCCGCCTTGAAGAGGTCATCGCCCGCCTCGAACTCATCAAACGGCTCAAACGCAAGTACGGGGATACGATCGAAGCCGTGCTGCAGTACGCCGACGAAGCCGAATCGAAACTGCACGCGCTGGCGACGCAGACCGAGCGGCGCGAAGCGTTAGAGGCGCAGATAGCTGAGCTGCAGGCGCGCGCGGCGACGCTGTGCGAGCAGCTCTCGGCGTTGCGCCGGACAGGAGCGCAGCGATTCGCCGAAACCGTGCAGGCGACCCTGCGCGAGCTGGCGATGGAGCGGGCGGAGTTCATCGTGGAAGTGCGCCCCAAGCCGATAGACCCAAGCGGCGCGGACAGCGTGGAGTTCCTGTTCAGCGCGAATCCGGGCGAGCCGCCGCGCCCGCTGAGCAAAATCGCTTCAGGGGGCGAGATGTCGCGCGTGATGCTCGCGCTCAAGACCGCCTTAGCCGACGCCGCGCCCGTGCCCACACTCGTGTTCGACGAGATCGACGCGGGGCTGGGCGGACGCACCGCGCACGCCGTCGGCGAGAAACTCGCGCAACTGGCGCAACACTGCCAGATTCTGTGTATCACGCACCTGCCCCAGATTGCCAGCCGCGCCACGCATCACCTCGCGATTGAGAAACTCACCGACGGCGAGACGACGCGCGTCCAGATTCACACCCTCGAAGGCGAGGCGCGCGTGCAGGAGATTGCCCGCATGCTCGCGGGCGAGCCGACCGAAACCGCCCTCCAACACGCGCGGGAACTGCTTCAAAATCGGGCGAAGTAAGTGCCTCCAGCATCAAGTCGCTCTTTTTATCCGCTGACGGCCTGCTCCCAACCCCAGATTTTTTCCAATCTCACCCTTTTCGCCTCCCTGACAAAGGTACACCGCTTATGTTCCACCGCACGCCACCTGCAGTTGATTTTACAACTCCGCCTCCCTCCTTCAGGTTCCCCTCCGCTTCGCGAGGGGAACCGAGAAAAAAACCTGCCCAGTTCCCCCCCCTGATAAGGGTACAACGCCTGAGTTCAACCACCTCGCACTCACGCCCAACTGTTCAAACCTCACCCCCCTTGCCCCCCTCTCCGCGTGCGGAGAGGGGGGAATGCTCGTGCCACGCGCTGCCCGCTCCCCCTCTCCGTTTACGGAGAGGGGGCTGGGG
>CAYYCA010000331.1:0-2720 GCA_964470265.1 uncultured Fimbriimonadales bacterium
ATGAGAAAACGAACACGCACCACCGCTTCTGAAGAACAAACTGAGGCGCTCGATACTACGACCCCAGTCGCGACGGCGTCGAACGGCGCAGGCGATGGACTGGAAGTTGAAATGCGCCCCAAAGCCACGAAGGAAACCAAAGACGGGCTGGACTTCAAGCAGCTCTGGCAACAGCCGATGAGCGACCTCAAGCGACGCGCCAAGCGCCTCGGCGTCGGCGACGAAACTGAGGACAAGGCGGAGCTGATTTATCACATCCTCCGCGCCACAGCACAGGAGCCTGGCAGCGAATACGCTTGGGGCGTGCTGGAAATCCTGCCCGACGGCTGGGGCTTCCTGCGCCGCCATCCGAACCTGCAAAGCGTCAGCGAGGATGTCTATGTCTCGCAGTCGCAAATCAAGCGGTTCGGCCTGCGCACGGGCGATCTGGTGTTCGGCGTTGCGCGCCCGCCCAAAGAGGGCGAAAAGTATTACGGTTTGCTGCGCGTGGAAGCTATCAACGGCGCGCCCGCCGACGAAATGCGACGCCGCAAAGATTTCGAGCAACTCACGCCCCTTTATCCCAATCAGCGACTGGTGATGGAAACCACCCCCGAAAACATTTCGGGGCGCATCATCGACCTCATCGCGCCCATCGGTAAGGGACAGCGCGCGCTGATTGTCGCGCCGCCGAAGGCAGGGAAGACTACGCTGCTAAAAAATATTGCTAACAGTATTACGACTAATCACCCTGAAGTTGTCCTGCTCGTGCTGCTGGTGGACGAACGCCCCGAAGAGGTCACGGACATGCGACGCTCGGTCAAGGGGCAGGTGATTAGCTCCACCTTCGACGAGCCGCCAGAGAACCATATGCGCGTGGCGGATCTGGTGCTGGAACGGGCTAAGCGGCTCGTGGAGCAGGGGAAAGATGTGGTGATTCTGCTGGACAGCCTGACCCGCTTCGGGCGCGCTTCGAACCTGACCACCAGCCCCAGCGGGCGCACGCTGTCGGGCGGTCTGGATCCCGCCGCGCTCTATCGCCCGAAGCGATTCTTCGGCGCAGCGCGCAACATCGAAGAGGGCGGTAGCCTGACCGTCATCGCCACCTGCCTTATCGACACAGGGTCGCGCATGGACGAGGTCATCTTTGAAGAGTTCAAAGGCACGGGCAACATGGAGCTGGTGCTTTCGCGCGACCTGGCGGAGCGGCGCATCTTTCCTGCCATCGATGTCAAGCGTTCAGGAACCCGCCACGAGGAGTTGCTGTATACTAAAGAGGAACTGATGGCAATCTGGCAACTGAGGCGACTGCTCGCCAATCAGGAAGACCTTGTGGAAGCGGCGGAGCAGCTCATCCGCCTGCTGCAGCGCACCAAGTCGAACCGCGACTTCCTGATGGAAGTGGTGGCGCGGACACGCGCGGGCTAAGGAGGCGAGACCATGCGCGACGATGAACGCAGACGACGCTATGACGAAGACCCTGAGGACGACTTCGATGAACTCTTTGAGGACATCGAAGACGACGATCCATTCGGGGAGCTGTTTGAAGAAGACGACGACGAGAGCGTCGAAGATATCGAGGCGCGGCTGCAGCGGCTGTTTGGGGGCGAGACGACCAGCGAACTGGAAGAGCGCGCCGCGCGAATCGACAGCGGGCGGGAGCTGGAAGTGCGCGTGACAGGCGTCTATGAGCGAATCGAGCATGGGCAGCCGCGCGCGCTCCTGGTGCAACTGCGCGACAATTATGGGCGCAGTGTGCCCATCGTAATCGGGCCGTTCGAAGCGCACGCCATCGTGACCGCCTTGAACGACGATACGCCGCCGCGCCCGATGACCCACGACCTGACGCGCAACATCCTGACGCGACTCGGCGTGAGCATCGATCGCGTCGTAATTGACGACCTGTGGCAAGGCACTTTCTACGCCAAAATCTACCTGCTGCACGGCGACGAGGAGATTGAGATCGACTCGCGCCCCAGCGACGCGATTGCGCTCGCGCTGCGCTTCCGCGCGCCGATTTATATGGCGGAGTCGGTGCTGGAAGCGGAGGGCATGCCTGACGACTATAGTTAACATAATCCCACTTATCGGACTCTATGCGCGCCCTGTGGAACCGAATTGTTTTCGACATCGCCTATGTGCTGTTCAAGGTTCTGTTCGCGATAACTTTTCGGTTCCCGTTTTTTGTGTGGCTCCGAATCGAGGGGCGCAGGAATGTCCCGCGGCGCGGCGGGCTGATTGTCGTCGCCAATCATCTCTCGCTGGCGGATCCGCCTGTGCTGTGGTACGCCTTTCCGCGCCACCTGTGCTTCATGGGACGCGCCGACATCCCCAGCATCCCCATCATCGGTCCCATTGCTCGCCTCGCGAAAACGGTTCCTATCAAGCAGCGCGCCCCCGACCGCCTCGGACTGAAGCTCGCCATCGAGACTATTCAGAGCGGCGAGGCGTTGGCGATTTTCCCCGAAGGTGAACTCTCCGAGTCGGGCGACCTGCAGCCGTTTCTGCCGGGAATCCTTTTAATTCTGCGTCAGACCCGCGCGCCCGTGCTGCCCGTTGGACTAATCGGCACGGATAAAATCCTGCCGTATGGCAAACTTGTGCCGAAACCCGCCTTTGGAGTCGTAACGGTGAGATTTGGCGAACTGATTCCCGCCGAGCGGATCTTGAGTCTGCCTACTGCTGAGGCGCAACTGGCGTTTCTTGAGGAGCAGGTGGCGCGTCTGTCGGGACAGAAGCGG
>CAYYCA010000332.1:0-2696 GCA_964470265.1 uncultured Fimbriimonadales bacterium
TTGAGCGAGACGCTCAAGCGACAGGGCTTGGACAGGACTGTCCAAGCGACAATCAAGGAGGCGTCATCATGCAATCGTCTATGGATAGACCGTTATTCTACTGGCTCAACGAGGAGAGCCGTCGGTTTCTGTCGCGCGACTATCTGTTGCCAGGCGTGTCGGCGGAGCAGCGCATCCGCCAGATTGCCGACTACGCGGAAAGCTTACTGGGCATCGAGGGCTTCGCTGACAAATTTTACAACTACATGGCGCGCGGCTGGTACTCGCTCGCGACGCCTGTGTGGACGAACTTCGGGCTGCGGCGCGGGCTGCCTATCTCCTGCTACGGCAGCTACATCGAGGATGACTCCGCCTCCATCCTGTTCACCGCCTCCGAAGTGGGCATGATGACCAAGCTGGGCGGGGGCACTTCGGCGTATTTCGGCAGGCTCCGCCCGCGCGGCGCGCCCATTCGCGATAACGGAACCAGTAACGGCAGCTTCTCCTTCGCGAAACTCTTCGATCGCATGATTGAAGTCTTCAGTCAGGGCAGCACGCGCCGCGGGCAGTGCGCCGCCTACATCGATATAGAGCATCCCGACATCGAGGAGTGGCTCTGGATTCAGCGCGAGGGCTGCGACATTCAGCTGCTCTATTGGGGCGTGTGTGTGGGCAACGACTGGCTGGAAGCGATGAAAAACGGCGACAAAGACAAACGCGCCTTGTGGGCGAAAGTGCTGCAAGCCCGCTCCGAAGTCGGTATCCCCTATATCTTCTTCAAAGACAACGCCAATAACGGCACGGTGGATGTGTATAAAGATCTGGGCAAAACAATTTATGCATCAAACCTCTGCACGGAGATCATGCTTCCTGCCAGCGCGGACGAAAGCTTCGTCTGCTGTCTCTCCTCGATGAACCTGTTGCACTACGACGAATGGAAGGACACCGACGCGGTGGAGACGATGGTGTTTTTCCTGGACGCCGTAATGGAGGACTTCATTCGCCGGGTGAAGGGTATCCCGTTCATGGAGCGGGCGTACAACTTCGCCTCGCGTCATCGGGCGTTGGGACTGGGCGTGCTCGGATGGCACTCGCTGTTGCAGTCTAAGCGCATCCCCATCGAGAGCATGGACGCCTATCGGCTCAATCTCGAGGTGTTCCGTACGATTCGCGACCGCGCCTACAACGCCTCGATGGATTTGGCGCGTCGGTTCGGCGAGCCAGAGTACCTGCAAGGCTACGGCAGGCGCAACACCACGCTGCTGGCAATCGCGCCCACCAAGTCGTCCTCGTTTATTCTGGGGCAGGTCTCGCCCTCCATCGAGCCGTTCATGAGCAACTACCATGTGAAAGACCTCGCGAAGGTGAAGACTACCTTCAAGAACCCCTACCTCAAGCAGGTGTTGCGCGAGCGGGGTAAGGACACCGACGAGGTGTGGCAGAGCATTGCCGCGCACGACGGCTCGGTGCAGCATCTTGACTTCCTGAGCGACGAAGAGCGCGATGTGTTCAAGACCTTCAGCGAAATCTCGCAGATGACGCTCGTGCAGCAGGCGGCGCAGCGGCAGCAGTTCATCGATCAGGGACAGTCGCTGAACCTGATGATTCACCCCGAAACGCCCGTGCGGGACATTAATCTGCTGGTGTTGCGCGCGGCGGAGCTGGGTGTGAAGTCGCTCTATTATCAATACAGCGTGAACGCGGCGCAGGAGTTCAACCGCGAGCTACTGTTGAATTGCCGCGTGTGCGAGGCGTAGCCGCTCGGCTGCAGGATTCGCTTGCGCATTCGCGAAACAGACCCTGATGAACCGACAGCCAGAATCGGTCTACACTCTGCCGATTGGCGACCCGCGTCGCCAGTATCTGCTCACGGTGCGCCCTGGCGAGCTGGTGGATGCTCACAGGCGTCGCCCCGTGAGCTTGCAGGAGATGATTCGCCTGCTGGAGCCGGCGACCTTCATTCTGATTGGCGAGCAACACGATAACGCGCAGCACCATCAGTTTCAGGCGCAGGTTATCGAGGGTCTGGTGCGGGCCGGGCGCAGCGTGGTTGTCGGTATGGAGATGTTCGACCGCACGAAGCAGTACCCGCTCAACCTGTGGACGCTCAATCGCCTAAGTGAAGCGGAGTTCATCGAGCAGAGCGAGTGGAAGACGCAGTGGGGGTTCGACTTCGCGCTCTATCGCCCCATTTTTGAGGTGGTGTACCGCTATCGTCTACGGCTGGCGGCGCTGAACATTCCCCGTGCGGTGGTACGCCAGACAGCGCGCGGGGGCTGGCAGAGCGTGCCTGAAGCCGAGCGCTTGGGCGTCCCTGACCCCGATTTGAGCGTGGAAGAGCACCGCAAACTGTTTTACGCGCTGCTCGGCGGCGGACACCCGACTGGCGAGCAGCAGAACGACAACTTTTATGCGGCGCAGGTCGTGTGGGATACGGCGATGGCGGATGCCGCGTTGCGCTATCTGGAGCGCACGGTGCCCTCGCCGCGCCTCGCGTTCGTGATCCTCGCAGGGAATGGGCATGTGATGTATGATGTGGGCATTTCGTTGCGTTTGCGCATGCGCTCGAATCTGCAGACGCGCGTGATTACGCCCCTGCCGCCGAGCGCACAGCCGATGCAGGTACGGGCGTCGCTGGGCGATTTCGTGTGGCTGCCGATGGTGGAAGAATAATACCAACTGGGGTTTCAAGTGCATCGTCGGCGGGGACGCCGACG
>CAYYCA010000333.1:0-2686 GCA_964470265.1 uncultured Fimbriimonadales bacterium
TCCTGTGCAAGCGAAACCCCGCCTGCGCGGGGTTTTAGCCCGCGCAGGCGGGCTTGGCTTGCATAGGAACGGCTTCAGCCGATTGGGGTTATGATGGTCAGTTTATTATTCAAACCCCATCAGCCGTCAGGATATACGCCATCTGAACCCACGATTGGTGCGCGATTCCTCGCTCCGCTCGGAATGACAGGTTCATTTTTGCGAAAACCAGCCATGTCATACCGCTCGAGCGAGGAATCCCGCCCGCTCAAAGTCTACAGGTAGCAGCTTGGGTTTTAATGTCCCCCAAAAGGTATGCCATGCCTTGCAGGAATCACCGTTGCCTATCGCGAACTTTCGGCGCGTGCCGAGAAACAGAACGCAACGCGTTTCGCTTGAGCCAGACAATGGGCATCCCAGAACACCTGATTGACACGGTTTACTTAGGCGATGTGATGGACCTGCTGCGTCAGCTGCCTGACCAGTCGGTGGACATGGTCTTCAGCGACCCCGACTACAATGTGGGCGTCAAGTACAACGGCAGATCCTATACTCGCGCGTTCGAGGAGTATATCGAGTGGTACATCGAACTCGCGCGGGAGTCGCTGCGCGTGCTGAAAGACGACGGGAATATGTTTTTTATCAACTATCCCAAGCAGAACGCCTATTTGCGCGTGCGCTTTCTGGACGAGGCGTGCTACGATGTGCAGGACTATGTGTGGATTTACAACACGAATGTCGGACATAGCCCGAAGCGGTTCACGACGGCGCATCGGAGCATTCTGCACTGCCGAAAAACGGCGCAGAACAAGTTTTTCAAGGAGCAGGTGGCGCAGCCGTATCAGAACCCGACAGACAGGCGCATTCGACAACGCCTGGCGCAGGGGCAAAAGGGGCGGATGCCGTACAGCTGGTTCTATTTTGACCTGGTGAAAAATGTGAGCCGTGAGAAGACTTTTCACTCTTGTCAAATACCTCAGAAGTTGTCGGAGATGTTGATTTTGAGTTGCACGCAGCCGGGGGATGTGGTGCTGGTGCATTTTGGAGGCAGTGGGGCGGAGCTGGAGGTGTGTCGGCGGTTGGGGCGTCGGTTCCTGGCGGCGGAGATAGACCCGACCTATCACGCGCTGATTCTGGAGCGGTTGCGCTCGGGGCGCATCCGGGAAGAGTTTCGCCTAATCAAACGCACCGTGTCGCCCGAGAGCCTCTCGTTGCAACCTGCCCTCTGGAGTGAGTGAGCAGGTATACTTCCTGCGTATTTAAGGAGGCTCCTATGGCGAATTACGAAGCGGATGTGGTCGTATTAGGCGCGGGTCCAGGCGGCTATGTGGCCGCCATTCGCGCCGGGCAGCTGGCAAAAGAACACGGCGGCAGCGTCATTTGTATCGAGCGCGAGTATTTAGGCGGAACCTGTCTCAACTGGGGCTGTATCCCCAGCAAGGCGATGATTGCCCACGCGGAACGCTATCAGCATGTGCTGCACGCGAAGGAGATGGGCATTCTGATTGAGGGCGCCATCGACTACGACTTCAACCAGATGCAAGCCCGCAAAGACAAGATCGTGCAGACTCTGCGCGGCGGGATTGGCATGCTGTTCAAGAAAAACGGCGTGCAGAGCGTGGAAGGCACGGGCAAACTCATCGACCCGCACACGATTGAGGTCACAAAAGCCGACGGCAGTAAGGACATCGTGCGCGGCAAGAACATTATCCTCGCGACTGGCTCCAGCGTGATGAAGATTAACATTCCGGGCTTAGAGGGCGAGAATGTGTGGACGAGCGACGATGCGGTGAACGCCCCCTTCGTGCCCGACAGCATGCTGATTCTGGGCGCGGGCGCGGTCGGCGTGGAGTTCAGCTTCGTGTTCAACGCGCTGGGCAGCCATGTGACGGTCGTGGAGCTGATGCCGCAGATTCTGCCCACGATGGACGAGGAGGTCGCCAAAGAAGCCGAGCGCGCCCTCTCGCGGCAGGGCGTGCAGTTCATCACAAGCAGCACGCTCAAATCCGCCGAGCGCGTGGGCGACCTGTGGCGCTGCCATGTGGAGACGCCGAAAGGCATGCAGCAGATCGATGTGCAGGTCGTGCTGATTGGCGTCGGGCGCAAGCCGAATGTGGACGGCATCGGGCTGGAGACCGTCGGAATCCAGATGAACAAACGCTATGTGGCAGTCGACGAGTACCTGCGTACGAACATCCCGCACATTTACGCGATTGGCGACATCACAGGGATTGCCCCGCTGGCGCATGTGGCGAGCGCGCAGGGCATCGTCGCTGCCGAGAACTGCTTCGGTGCGAACCGCGCGATGGACTATCGCGCTATCCCGAATGTGGTCTACACTGTGCCGGAAGTCGCGGGCGTGGGGCTGACCGAGCAGCAGGCGCGCGAGCAAGGCTATGAGGTCAAAATCGGCAAGTTCTCACCGCGTATTCTGGGGCGCGCGATGGCGGCGGGCGTCAAAGAAGGCTTGGTGAAGGTCGTCGCCGACGCGAAGTACGGGCAGATTCTGGGCGTCCACATCTGCTGCGAACACGCCAGCGACCTGTTGCAGGAAGCTGTGCTTGCCATCAAGCTCGAGGCGACGCTCGATGAGCTGGTCGACACGATTCACCCGCACCCGACGCTGGTGGAGTCGCTGATGGAAGCCTTCCACGACGCGGCAGGGCATTGTATCCACAAGGCGTAGTGGATGTTCCGTCGGCGGGGA
>CAYYCA010000334.1:0-2682 GCA_964470265.1 uncultured Fimbriimonadales bacterium
ACTCGAAACCTCAGTTGGTATTATGGCATAGGGAAACTTTCAAGGTGGATTTAGGGACTTCAAAACCCGTCCACCGACGGATCCTGTAGATGATCGGTGTAGTTCAGCAGGCTCACATAGAGGCGTTCGGGCGTGCGCTCCACGATGGAGATTCCCGCGTTGTCCAGCCTGATGCGCCGATAGGTCTGGATGTCGCCTGCGAGCGCCTCACAGAGCAGGATGCGCAGGCTACCGCCGTGCCCCACAATCACGATTTCGCCCTGCGTGTGCGCCTCAATCAAACGGCGTCCGAAGGCGTTCACGCGCTCCCAGAACACGGGCATCGGCTCGGCTTCAGGCGGCGCGCCCACCATCGGGTCGTAAAGATAGGTGAAATGGTGTTCAGGGAAGCGTTGCTGCACTTCTTCCGAAGTTAGCCCTTCCCACAGTCCCCAGTGGCGTTCGCGCAGGGCGGGTTCGGCATGCAGGGGCGCGTTCAGGGCGCGGGCAATCGGCTCCGCTGTGTGATAGGCGCGTCGCAGGTCGCTGCTGTAAACCGCGATGGGGTTCTGAACGCGCTCTGCCAGCCACCGCGCCGCTTGATACGCCTGACGATGACCGACTTCATCTAAAGGGGTATCCGAGTGTCCCTGAATACGACCTGTCTGATTCCACGGCGTTTGCCCATGCCGAACGAGGTAGAGTTTCAACATCGGCGTAGAGTGTACCCAGCAGAGGAAAACCATCTGCCCCACAGCAGCGCGAAAAATTGCAGGAATTCGGCGTCAGGCGTCGTAGATTGACTCTGCTCCATTCCAAATGGGGTATAATACAGCGACGGTCCATTCGCCGCTCGTGCATCAAAAGGAGCCATTATCGGTGGTCATCATATAGGAGGTAGGCACGAGAGCCATGGGCGACCTGAAACAACTGATTGAACAAGCGTTCGCGCTCAAAAACGAAGGGCGCTATGAGGAGGCAGAGCGGTTGCTGAAACTGGCGCTGCAGCAGAACCCGAACTCGGCAGAGGCGCACCATCTGCTTGGTTTGGTCTATTGCTTCACGGGCTTATTTGACGAGTCGATTCAGGAGTTGGAGACCTCAGTCCGCCTGAACCCCGACGCGATTCAGCCCCGTCTTGACCTAGCGCTGACCTATTCGATGCTCGGCTATGAACCCGAAGCGAAGCGCGAGCTGGAAGAGGTGCTGCGGCGCGACCCTGCAAACGAAATGGCGCAACGCCAAATCGTCTACTTCAAATAAGCCAACGCCCCTGAGCGTTCAGGGGCGTTGCGGCGACAGCGTACAGGTATTTCCCTTGTTTACGATACTCCGACGAGTTCGCGCTCTTCGGCAACGGTTTCGGCTGCAAGAGTGTGGTTCAGCGAGCTGCCAAAGAGTTTATACAGCACATTCAACGAGGCTTGCTCGACCTGTTCGGTGGTAATCCCCAACTGATCGGCAATCGCTTCGGACTCGTGTCCTTGCGCAAACAGGTGCAGAATAGTCCGCTCACGCTCTGTCAATCTGTAATCCATCGGCGTAGACCTCCTTTGGTGCTGGGGGGATTATACCTGCTGGAAGGACGCGCTTGTCAAGTCGAATCGCGCGTTTCCCGAAAACTGGCAGAAGTGCGGGTTCCGTTGCGTGCGCCGTTGCGCGGCAGGGGGGTCACGACCGTCTCATAGCCGTTGCCCGCGCGCCGAATATAACCGCGCGACTCCAGCTCCTGCAGGTAGTTGTAGAGCGTCTGGCGCGAGCAGCCGAGCCGTTCCGCGAGTTTGGCGCGCGAGAGCGCGGGATTCTCGTAAAGCAGCCAGAGCAGCTGCTCCATCGTCGCCTCTTTGTTCGTGCCGTGCCCGTTGCGCTCGATCGGGCGCACCGCCGCCAGCACTGGCTCTGGCTCCACAGGAGCGACCGACGCCGCCTCAGGCTCCCGTTCGCGCTCTCTCGACTCCTGCTGCGACTGCATCTTCAGCGCGTAGTTGCGATCCTCGCCGATTATCTCGATCAGCGCGAACATGATAATCGGCAGTGTCACCGACAGCAGGAACGGGCGCAGGAAGACCACCATCTGGTCAAACGCGCTCGTGGTCGCCAGCGGCTGCTGGTGCATAATCCCGTAGAGATAGTTCGCGTAGGCGCTGATAAAGGTCACCAGAATCAGCACGCTCCAGAGGGGGAGCGTGGAGCGTCCTTGCCGTTTGCGCAGCTGAATGCCGTACGCCAAGCCCAGAATGCCCAGGTCAATCCCTAACGCCTGCACATAGCCCCAGAGCAGGTTCCCGCCCTCCAGCGTGCTGAAGGTATACGCCACATGGTGGACGCTGCCCGCCAGCACAAACAGCGTGACGACCACCAGCAGCGCGGTCGAAAGCGGCATATCTTTCAGTTGGTAACGCATCGAATAACCTCCATGTTCTCGCGCCCCAGTTGCAGTTGCGATTCGGGGGGATTGAATTAATTCCTGCCCCCTCGAAAAACTCCTGCTGTCTGGAAGGAGGGATTGTAAGTCCCTCAGAGGTGAAATCGCCCCTCAACCGCAGTGCAGGATAGATGGAACCCCCTCCTTAAGGTTCCCCCTACGCAGTAGGGGGAACCGAGCCGCCTTTCGGTTCCCCTCGCGAAGCGGGGGGAACCTTAAGGAGGGGGGGGTAAAACAGCGTGGAAAGGTGACGATTTAATCTTTGAGGGACTTAAGTC
>CAYYCA010000335.1:0-2652 GCA_964470265.1 uncultured Fimbriimonadales bacterium
CGTAGCGTCGGCGTCCCGCCGACGATTGGTGCTACTTGAACCCGCGATCGGTATTAGAACACAGGGTAGCTACGGCTTCGCCTCTCATGATTGTTAGGATGTTCTGCCCCCCTCCTTGAGGTTCCCCTCGCGAAGCGGGGGGAACCGAAAACCGGCTCGGTTCCCCTCTCTTTTGGGTTTCCCCCGCTGTGCGAGGGGAACCAACCCCCCCCTTGGTTCCCCCTACGCAGTAGGGGGAACCTAAAGGAGGGGGTTCTTAGAACACAGGGCTGCTACTCCCAGGTCGAGGTAGAGTGTTGTACCCTTATTAGGGTTGGGAGGGGGGAAATAACAGCAAAAAAAGACGACTGAGACAACGCAGACGGATTGAGCAGAGCGTGTGCGCCGGTTGCCCCTCACCTCCTTAGCCCCCTGTCCCAGAGGAAGAGGAGGAACGCCTGCGGCGCAGGCGTCCCCCTGCACAGGGTACAATCTATCCCTGATGGCGATTCGCGTCAGGTTGGGGCAGGACGAAGTGCAGGTTGAGCCGGGCGGCTCGGCGCAGCTGGTCGCGCTGGTGCGCAACGAGGGCGACGCGCCCGACCAGGTCGCGCTCGAGGTGGAGGGCATCGACGCCGAATGGTGCGCCATCCCGATCCCTTCGTTTTCCGTCGCGCCGGGCGAGGAGGTGCAGGAACGGATTCTTATCCGCCCGCCGCGCAGCACGGAGAGCCGCGCGGGCGCCTACCCGATTCTGGTGCGCGCGCGCTCGCTGGAGAACGGCGGCGCAGGCGTGGCGCAGGCAACCCTCACCATCCGCCCCTACAGCATGCTCACCCTCGAAATCGCGCCCAAGCGCAACCTCGCCTCGCCCTGGCGCAAACGCGCGCCCTACGAACTGACGATTTCGAACTTCGGCAACACGGAGCAGACCGTGCAGCTCCACGCTTCCGACCCCGAAGACGAGCTGGTGTTCGAACTGGAGCGGGAGCGTACCCTGCTCGCGCCGGGCGAGACGCAAAGCGTGCTACTGTACGCGCAGCCGCGCCGCCTGCCGATTTTGGCGAACCCCGCGCTGTTCAGCTTCACGGCTACCGCGCGCAGCGTGGAAGACCCGCTCCGCTCCACCTCCGTACAGGCGCAACTGGAGCGGCGCGGCGTCGTCAGCCCGCTCGTGCTGGGATTCCTCGTCGTGCTGGGGCTGCTGCTCGCGCTCTGGGCGTACACGCGCCCCCTGCCCGTCGAAATCGCCGAGTTCACCGCCCAACCCGCGCAGATTACCGCCGGCGAGACCACCACGCTCAGCTGGGTCGTGCGCAACGCCGACCGAGTGCTGATTGAACCCGCGCTCGGCGAGTTCGACCCGAACAAAACGCGCTCGGTGCAGGCGCAACCGCAAACCACCACCACCTACCGCCTGATTGCCCGCAACCGCTACGGCGAGCAGATGCGCGAGGTTGTGGTGATTGTGCAGAACGCGCCTGAGCCGCCTGCGCCCGTTATCAGTAAGTTCTACGCCGAACCGCCCCAAATCAAACGCGGCGAGAGCGTGCTGCTCCGCTGGGAAGTGCAGAACGCCACGGAACTCATCCTCACCCCGCCCGGCGGACTCAAGTTAGACCCCGCCATGCCCGGCTACGAGCATCGACCCTCGCGCACCACCGAATACGAACTGCTCGCCCGCAACGCCGTCGGCAAATCGGTCAGCAAAAAAATCAAGGTGGAGGTCATCGACCCCTCGCAGGCGCAGATTCTGAGCTTCACGGCGCAGCCCGAAAAGATTCTGGCCGGTGAGAGCGCGACCCTGCGCTGGGAGCTGCTCAACGCCGTGCGCGCTGAGATCGACAACGGCGTCGGGCGCATCGACCCCAAACAGGGCGAGCTGACCGTGACGCCGACGACCACCACCACCTACACCCTGACCGCCTACGACAGCGAGGGCAGACCCGCGCAGGCGAAACTCACCGTGCGCGTGGAAACCGCGCAGGAGACCCCGCCCGACGGAACGCCTTAGTCGCCCGCGCGCAGACGCCGCCGCGCCTTGCGCTTAATCCGCGCCAGCGCGTTATCCACCGCTTTCGGCGAGCAGCCCAAACGCTCGGCGATTTCACGGTAGGTGAGCTGCTGATGATACAGCGCGACCACCTGCGACTCCAGCGGGCTGAGGCGCGTCTCCAGAAACTCCCGCCGCTGCTGCGCCGCCTCCTGCTCGCTCACATGGTCATACAGATTCTGCCCCGGATCAGGCAACTGCTCCAGCCACTGCCCCCGCTCGTCGTCCGACAGGCTGGACGCAGGCACGCACACGCGCTGCATCCGCTTCAGCTCCGAGAGAATCTGCCGACGAATGCACACCCGCGCGAACGCAGCGAACCCCGCCTTGCGCCCCGGATCAAAGCACAGCACCGCCCGCCATAGCCCAATCATCGCAATCTGGCTCACATCCTCCGGGTCGCAGTCGGGCATAAAGAACCGTCCCGCAAGGCTCTGCACCAGCGGGCGAAACAGCGTCATCAACTCCTCCGCCGCCTGCTCGTCCCCTTGCTGCGCTCTCAGCACCAGCTCATTCATCGCCTGATAATCGCCCCGCGCTACCATACGCGCTCACCACCCCTATTATAGCCCACTTTGACGCCAAGCGGCTGCTCCCTATACACGCTCTCAAGGCGTGTA
>CAYYCA010000336.1:0-2652 GCA_964470265.1 uncultured Fimbriimonadales bacterium
ATACCGATAGACAACCTGCTGTCGCCCGTCGGTGGCATAGCGCAGACGCCCTAACTCATCATGGTCGTAATTGATGGTGCGTACAACATTTTCATCTGCCCGTAGCTCTTCATGTTTGCGCAGCCGTCCTGCCTCGTCATACTCAGCCGAGACCGCAACTACCTCAATGCCAGGCTCGCTGCCACAGCAGCCTTGCTGGCGCGTCACCCGCCCCCACGCATCGTAGGTATACTCGCGCCGACCGACGCCGTCCTGCACCCATACCCGACGGCTCTCCCCGTCGTAGCCCATCGACACATCCGCACTGCGCGGGTAGTCAATCAGGCGCAAGCGTCCCCAACTGTCGTAAGTATAGGTCGTCGTTTCGCTGCTATTTGCCCCTGTCTGCACCGTGCGCCGCGTCAGCCACCCCGCGCCGCCATAGTCAAACTCCCGCCAAAAACCGCCTGGCGCAATCACCTTCTTGAGCTGTCCCCGACGCGCCAAGTTCGCATCGCTTGCGGGGTAGTACTCATATTGCGTCGCGCGTCCCATCGGGTCGATTACTTTGCGCACCTTACCGTACGCCGGCTCATTCAACTCGTAGTCATATTCATAGGTCGTGACCGCGCCCTCAGGGTCTTTTACGCTCTTCACATCGTGATAATTCGCCGTGTAGGTGTATTCCCAAGTGTGGTTCAGCGCGTCGGCGATTTTCCACACACGGTCTGTGCCCGCATAATAGGTATAAGTGGTCTGCGCTCCATTCGGCTCCTTGCTCCAAAGCAGCTTGCCGTCGCTGTCGTAGTTCCACTCCCAGATCAAGCCTGCGGGGTCTTGTCGCCTGATGAGTTGATACTGCCCGTTGTACCATAGGCGCGTGGTCAAGCGCAGCGTGGTACGATTTCCGCCCTGCGTCACGCGCACGACCGTCGGCGGCAAAAAGCCGTACTCAGTCCACACGCCCGTCGGATCCACCCAGCGGGTGTTGCCAACCTCGGTGGGCGTATCACCGCCGATGACAGCAAGGTTGCTGTAGAACGCCGTCCACTGATTGCCTGCAGGGTCTTGGAACCACTTCAGCGCATCGCTGTTGGGCAAGTAGCCATACCGCCACGACTGCCCCAGCCGATCCGTCCAGCGCACCACATTCCCCCGCGTGTCGTAACCAAAACTCACTTCATACAAAGTGTCTTGCCCGTTTTCGTTTGGCGCGATGGGGAAGCGCACCGCCGTCAGGCGGTTGTTCGTGTAAACAAGGTTCCACGCCCGTCCTGTAAAGTCGTTGACCTGCTGCAGTCGCCCCGTGCTGTTGTAGGTCAGCGTCAGGACGCGCCCGTAGCGGTCGGTTACTTGACTGAGGCGTTGACTGACATAGCTCAGTGTGATCGCCCGCCCGTACTTGTCCACCACTTGTTGCAGCGGGCGCGTCGCGCCGCTGCTGGCAAACACCCACTGTTCCTCGCTGCCTTTGTGCGTCAGCACATAGCGCCCGTCGCTCTGGCGCGTGAGGCGGTCGAATACCCCTGTTGGCGCCGTGAACACGCCGTCGCCGTCAGGGTCGGTGTAAGTCCAGCGCGAGCCGTCGCCTTCATACAGAACCGCTTGCTTCTGATCGCCACTCACCACCAAAAAAACATTCCAGTTGTGCAGTTGTGCGTCCACTTAGGCGCAATCGGCGAAGGGTCATTCGGGTTCGCTTGCGAGTTGAAGTATAGCACGAAGCTCACCCCGTCCGCCCAGCCCGTCAGCGGGAGCTGCAGCGTCAGGTTGCCGTTGCCGAGGTTCACGCTGCCGCCGTACACACCCGCAGTCGCGCCCCACGCAGGCGCGAAGCCTGGCGCGGGCGGCAGAGGCGGCTGTTCTGCTGGCTGCACCGTGATTTGCTCAATCCAGTGTCCCAGCATCGCAAACAGCGACGGCTTCGGCAGGGAAGGCAGCTCCACTTCTTTAGGGGCGATCGGCTCCAGCACCCGCTTTGCCTCCAGCGCGGGCGCAAGGTCTAAGTTGAACAAGCTCAGGGTCAATCCGACGGCAATCGTCTTGCCAACAACAGGCTTTTTCAGCCACTGACGAACGGTGCGCACGCTTAGCCGCGCCGCGCTCTGCTGTTTCCCCATTCGTGCCATACTCAACATCGTCGTCTACCTCCACAAGCGCTTCAACAGTACCCTGTTCGCGCGAGCAAATGCATAGGGAAAATTGCTCATTGAGGCAAAATGTGTAAAAATACTCATGGGTGGTTAGATTTACCTATACTCTGGACACAAAAAGCTCCTTTTGAGGGGCAACAAATGGACAGTCTATAGGTAAATTTGCCCATTCATAGTCAAACTTACCCATGCGTTGCGGTTTAGAGGTTGTATCGCCCCCGACGCCAGCAGGAGCAGGGGGGCGCGTGGCGAACCCCAGTAAAGGAGGCAGGCGATGCGCTCGGAGAAGACGCGCGTGGTGGTGGTGTGGCGGGACGCGGCGTTGCAGGGGTATTTGCAGCGGATGTTGGAACGGTGTGGCGAGCTGGAAGTGTGTTCCCCCCTCCGCCGATGGCGCCGATGCGACGCTGGTGGTGGACGGCGGGCTGACGCGGCGGGAGGTGGAATGTTTGCAAGCGATGGCGGATTGTGGGGAGGTGGGCGCGGCGGCGGCTCGGCTGGGGATTAGCCCGCGCACTTT
>CAYYCA010000337.1:0-2626 GCA_964470265.1 uncultured Fimbriimonadales bacterium
CGTAGCGTCGGCGTCCTCGCCGACGAATCACGGCATCTGAACCGCCAGCTGGTATAAGATCGTTTTTGAGCGGGCGAGATACCTTGCCTTTGGCTCGGAATCACATAGGCGCTTTCTTCACAACGGCTTTGTCATTCCGAGCCGAAGGCGAGGTATCTCGCGATAGGCAGCAACTTGGGTATGGAATAACCCCTCTGAGTTCATGCAACAGCGCTGGCGAGGAGTGGGCAAACTCTATCTGCGCCGATGGGGATGGCAGGCGTGGCGCCGCTGGGAACGCACCCCAATCGGCGTGCGTTTCGCATTGACGCTGACGATTGTCTTTATCGCGTTGCTAACCCCCTGGATTTGTCTCAGTTTGCTCCACCTCAATTCCGCACTGAACGCGCAGGCGCGCCTCAATCAGATGCGTCAGGCACAGGTAGCCGAGCTGATTATCGAGCGCGAACTGCTGAGCATCTTGAGACACGGCGAAGACTACAGCGTCTGGAACAACGCACGGGAAGCAGTGTTGCGACGCGATTTGAAATGGCTTCGCACGAACACCACGGAGTGGCTGACACAACATTTTTATTATGATGTCGTGGCGGTGCTACGGACGGACGGCAGTGTGCTGGTAAGCAACGCGCCCGATAATCGCTGGCTTGCGAACCTACCGCTGATTCAAGACGCGCTCAAAGGGGTTGGGAACGCTGGTCTGGTGCGGCGCAATGGAGCCGTCTACTTGCTGAGCGCGACGCCTATCTGCGACGAGGAGTGGGCGCATCCTCCTGTGGGGGCGCTTGTGCTGGCGAAAGCGTTGAAGCGCGCGCAGCTTGACCGAATCAGTGAGCAAATCGGCAACCGAGTTGTTCTGACCCTCCATGCGAACACGGAAAACCTCGTCCCCTCGTCGGCAGAGGCGCACGGAGGCGTGATAGTGCTGCGCGACCCTGCAGGGACGCCCATCGCCGTCCTGAAAGTCGAATCGCCCCTTTCGGAAACGCTCCTGACGCAGGCGTTGAAACGTGCCGCCCAAAACTATGTGGTGGGAATTAGTATCGGCATTGCACTGCTGGCGAGTCTGGTGCTGGTCTGGTTCCTGAGAGCGTACATCACGCGGTTTCTGACGGCGATTCAGCGACTGGCTTCGGGGGATTGGAATGCGCGGGTTCCTTACGCCGCGCGCGACGAGTTCGGCTTCCTCGCGCGCACCTTCAATATGATGGCGATGCAGCTCCAGCAAGCGTTCGAGGAGCAGGAGCGCCAGCGCGAAGAGATTCAGGCGCAAAACGAAGAGTTGCAGATGCTTTATCAGCAACTTCAGACGGCGCATCAGGAGCTTGCCCAGCTCAACAGGGAACTCACGGAGGCGAACCAGCTGTTGGCGCAGGCGGCAGTGACGGATGGATTGACAGGGTTGAAAAACCACCGCGCGTTTCAGGAGTCGCTCAACAGCCTCGTGCAAATGGCGGAACGCCACAAGCAACCCCTATCGCTGATTATGCTCGACATCGACCACTTCAAGGAGTTCAACGACCGTTTCGGGCATCCTGCGGGGGACGAGCTGCTCAGGCAGGTGGCGGAGGTGTTGCGTCAGTCGGCGCGTGCTTATGATGTGGCGGCGCGCTACGGCGGCGAGGAGTTCGCCCTGTTGTTGCCCAACACTGCGCTGGATCAGGCAGTTCAGGTCGCGGAGCGTTTGCGTAGCCAGATTAGCGCGATTCAGAACCCGCATGCGCCCGTCTCCGCCAGTCTCGGCGTGGCGAGCTACCGGTTCGGAACTGCGCCCGCCACACTGCTCTACGAAGCCGACGCCGCGCTCTATCGCGCGAAGCGCAACGGGCGCAATCAAGTCTGCATCTACCAGCCCGAGGCTGCGTAGCAGGAACGCCTGCCGATGCGTCTAACGAATCGCTGTGCGCTGGTACGGGCTGTTGCTGGGGCTGGGATTATGTCTGACGGGGTGCCAACGCGGCGCGCCGCCTCAGGAGTGGACGCTGCTCGTGGAGTTCGCGACCTCGCTGGAAGGACGCACGCCGGGGCAACGCCATAATGCAACGCTTTCGGCGCGGCGGGTGAACGGCGCGATAATTCACCCCGATACCGAGTGGTCGTTTAACGAAGCCGTTGGACAGTGGGTGCGCTCCGAGGGCTATGTCCGCGCGCCTGTGAGTTATGGCGGGATCCTCGTCCCTGCCTGGGGTGGGGGTGTTTGCCAGACCTCCACGACACTCTACAACGCCGCGTTGCTCGCGGGGCTGGAGGTCGAAGAACGCCACGCCCACACAATCGCGCCGAGCTACATCGATGCAGGACGCGACGCCGCCGTGGCGCAGGGCATCGCCGACCTGAAAATCCGCAACCCGTACCCCTTCCCATGCCGCGTGGAGTTTGTCGCTACGAATTCCCGGCTCGTGTGCAAGATTTACGCGCAGGCTTCTACAGAGACCGTGCGCCGGCTCGTGCCTGAGTGTACGCTCGTGCTTGAGACGCTCTCCGCATCGCCTGCGCCCCTGGCGGTGGGATTTCGCACGCAGACGGGGCGTGCGGGCGTGCGCGTGCGTCTGTGGCGCGTTTGCACGCTCAACGGCGAAACCTGGCGCGAGCTGTGCCACGAAACGCAGTACGCACCCCTACCGCGCGG
>CAYYCA010000338.1:0-2599 GCA_964470265.1 uncultured Fimbriimonadales bacterium
ATCCCCAGCAAGATGAAAAGCGCGAGCCATGCGCCCAGCATGCCGATACTGACGCTGCCCAACTTCTCGACCCACGGACGCACCTCGCCCTTGCCCGAGTCGTACAGCACCAGTACCAGATAGGCAATCACAGCAACGCCCACGATGCTGGTAAGGGCGAAAATAATCACCGACGCCCAGTCCCAAACGAACGGGTAGTCGGCGACGCGATAGCCGTAGCGGGCAACCGAAGTCGCGCGGATGACCTCGCGGATGACGCCGATTCCCAGCAGGCTCAACAGCCAGAAGCCTAACGCGCGCACGCCGCCCGTGAGCGGATCCAAGTTGCGGAAGCCCTCGCGAATCAGGAGCGCCATAAAGGTAAACGCCATCGCCATAATGATGTGCAGTCCGAACTGGATGCCCTGCGTGAACGCCCACGCCAGCCCTGTAATCCAGAGCAGCGGCGCCGCCAGCAACGCCAACCGCTTGCCCAAGTTGCCCACTTGAGTCAGGTACTCCACATCGGCGTCCTCGCGCTGGCGGAAGTACCACGCAAACAGCATCAGCGTCACGCCCAGCGAGAGAATCGAGCTGACCAGCAGCAAGAAAGTGACGCGCGGTAGGTTGTAGGCGTGGAAGATAATCCCGCGTGTGTCTGGTTCCAAGTTCGGCGCATACCACTCGCGCCAATACTCTGGGTAGAGCTGCGTGCTTGCCAGCACATGCATAATCCAACCAGCCAGCAGCAAGAGCGCGACGGAGAGCGCACTCGCCCACAGCAGTTTGCCCTCGGCAGAGCCTTTCAAGTAGAACAGGTACGCCATGCTGTAGCCGCCCATCACCACGAAGATAAACAGCGTGCTCCAAAAGCCCGTGAGCGTGTTGGCCGCGTACCAAAGCGGGTCGTAGATGGTCTGCACAAACAGCAGGGGCGCGATGCCCGTCACCACGCCCAAGCCGACAGCGTTCGGGGCGATGCGGGCGGCGACACGCGCCAGTCGCTTCTGCCACTCACTGCCGCGCAGGAACGCCCACAGCGCAAAACTCGCCGCCCCCAACGCCAACGTCACAAAGAAGATGTGCAGCACAAACGTCGCCACCAGCAGAATCTGCACCAGCGTCGGGTGCAGGGGCGCGCCCAACGGGTCGCGCATCATACGCAGCATCTCGGTATTGAGCATCTCCGTGCCAATGGTCTCCACTGCCAATCACCTCCTTGCCAGGGCTGCAGGCGGCTCGCCTTCCTGCACCAGGCTATACAGGTACATCGCCATCGCAGCGCGCTCCTCGGCAGTGCCCTTCACAGGGTGCATGTATGGAAAGCCGCCGATGGCGTTCAGGTAGGCTTCGATTGCTTCCTGCGTTGTTGCGCCGCGCGAGCGCAGCAGCTCGTCCACAGGGCGCAGGCGCAACTCACGACGCCCCACTTGTATCGCCGTCTGATGGCTCACGCTGTGGCACGAGGCGCACTGCTGCAACACCAGCTGCTTGCCGATTTTCCAGTGGCGCTGCGTGTCGTAGAACTCCTGCGCGGCTTTCGGCGGCGTCACGAACGGCAATCGCCCAACCACGCCCTGCTGGTTCAGCATCGCCTCTTCGTTGCGCGCCCCGCGCGATGGAATGTCGGCGATGACCAACTGGTTGGACGACATGTAGCCCGCGATGATATCGGGCTTGCGCATCACTTCGCGCGTGCGCTCTGCGCCGAAAATCGCCAGAAACAGCACGCCCATCGCGCCGACAGCAATCAGCGCGCGCTGATGCCTCGGATAGAGAATGTTGAACAGCAAGCCCAACGCGGTCAGAATCGCGCCGCCGATAATCACTTGATAGGTAATCGGGGGCACTGCGCGGCTGAACATCACTTGGCGTGCATGCTCAGGCAGCGTCGGGTAGTACCAGAACTGCCAGATGAGCGCGCCCACAACCAAGCCTGCCAGCCCGAATATCGAAGCGCGACGGATGATATGCTCGCGCCACGGCGTTCCCTTCGGCATCGTGGAGGCAATCAGGCACGCCCACGCCGCCGTAATCGTGAACATCAGCGCGAAACGCATAAACAGCATCGGGTAGTAGGTCGGGTTATAGAATCCATCCAGCGACGCGCCCGTTTTGAGCCATTCACCAGGCGTCAGCTTGAACGACAAGATGCCCACGATAATCGCCAGCGTGCCCGACGCGCCCAACGCCAGAATCCACGCCAGCTTGAGGTGCGTGCGCGGGCTAACACGCCCCAGCGTATAGTAGTACACGATAATCCCGACCACATCAATCAGGAACATGTACCATTCCGCGCCCCAGTAGAGGACAAAGTTGTGGATGAGCGTGGAGATGCCTCGCGGGTTGGCTGCGGTGGTGGTCTGCCAGATTCCTACGCCTGCCAGTGCGCCGAACACATAGGCGAAGACCAGCAGTCCTAACGCGCTGCGCTTGAGGTATTCGTAGAATTCGGGGCGGTTTTCGTAGACGGCGCGGCGCTCCAGATACAAGTTGAACCACGCCGCCGCCACCGTCAGGTGCGAGGCTAACACATGGAACGCGGCGACAATCGCTACATACATCGCCGAGTGTACCAAAATGCCTTCCCAGATTGGATACATCGCCAAACCTCCTGAAG
>CAYYCA010000339.1:0-2590 GCA_964470265.1 uncultured Fimbriimonadales bacterium
AGATTGACCAGTGGCATCGCGAGCGCGGCTGGAGCGAAATCGGCTACAATGTGGTGATTCGCTTCGACGGAACCATCGAGAAAGGACGCGACCCGCGCAAAATCCCGGCGGGCGTGCAGGGAATCAACGAAACGACTTACCATATCTGCTTCTCAGGGCACGGCGACATCGCTCCCCTGACGCCCCAGCAGCTGGAGAGCGGAATCCAGCACACCATCGAGATGCTCCAGAAATACGGCTTGACCGAGCGGTTCCTGAACGAACCCGACGGGCTGATTGTGATGGGGCATCGCGAGGTGAACGAGTTGGTACGACGCGGTTTAGCCCCCACACCGACCAGCAAAACCTGTCCGGGCAGGCTGGTGGATATGGCTCAAGCACGCCTGCTGATCCGTCAGCGACTAACTGCGCCGCCCGCCCCCGTGGTGGGGTACGATTCGCAGGCGGCGGGCGAGCTGTTTCAGGGGCTGAGGCAGGTCTACAGCGCGGCGGCGAAGCTCAAGCTGCCCGAAGACGCAATGCGCTTCCTGAATCAGTTCCGCAAGCAGCCTGAGGTGGACGCGGTTATCGAGCGATGGCGGCAGGAAGGAGATAAATAGAAAAATCCGTTATCCCAACCACGCCAGCTGCGCCCAGATTTGCTCCACCTCCTCGCGGGTGAGGGTGATCTCCGCATCGGCAGGAGGTTGCGCCCCTTGCTCCAGCCCCATCAGCCGCAGGATGTTGTCGGTGAGGTAGTGGATGTCGTGGTTGGAGAGTTTGCTAAACGCGCGGCGCAGCATCGGCAACGCCTGAATGAACGGCTCGTCGGGCAGGCTCATCACGAACTCGTGCATAGCTTGTACGAAGGGGCGTGCGCGGGCAGCTGCACCGCCTTGCGCGTGGAGCAAGCCCTCCAGAAAGCTCGCCGCCTGCTCAGGGGGCGTGGCGGGGGAGAGCATCCGCTTCGCGCGTAGCCAGAGGTCTTCGTCCTGTGTGCGCACGAAGCCCAGCAGCCCCAGCCCGACGCCCACCACGTAGGCGTGCGCCCGCTCGCTGAGCGCGGTCTCGCGCAGGTTCTCGCGCCACAGGTCGGCTTGCAGGTAGGGCAGTTTGTGCGCCAGCTCGTGCAGCAGCTGCATGCCTTCGCCCACCTGACGCGCCTCGTCGTCGCCGCAGTCGGACGCGGGCAACAGATGCAGGCACGCCCGCGTGTAGACGCGCTGCAACAGGGGTTCGAACATCGCCTGCTGCACCGCTCGCGCCGCGCCATACTCAATCAGCCCCGCAATCTGGTACGCTGCCCGCGCGAGGCTCACAAAGTCGCCGTCGCGCACCGACGCCTCGTCCAACGCCTGCAACGCCGTGTCGTACAGTTCGGGCAGCTCGCACAGCACGGCTTCCAACGCCGCCGCGCTGACCTGATCGAGTTGCTCGCGTTGCGCCAGTCGGGGCGTGATTTTGCGCTTGGCGACCTCGCGCAGAGTGTCGCCGTAGATGGACGCTTCGGTGAGGGCGACATCCGTGAGGGGCGTCCACTGCAGGCGCCACTTCTCGCGCAGGCGCGCCATCTGCCCGTAGGTCGCCGCCTCGCCCGATTGCAAATCGGCAAAGGGGATTTTGGCGACGGCAAGGCGATGCAGAAAGATGGACTGCTGCACGGCGTGCGGCTCGGCGAGGTTCAGGCGCAGGTCGGTCGGGTCGTCTTTGACGGGGATGCGCAGCTCGTGGGCGAGGCGGTAGAACTCGGCTTGCACGGGGGGCTGCGTCTCGGACTGCGGGGCGCGTCCGATGCGCTCGCCAACCATCAGGCGTTTGAGGGGCAGTTCCACACGCTCGGCTTGCCCGCGCCCAAACGCGGCGACGGCGGCGTCAATCGTCTCGCGATAGCCTGGCTGCGGCTTGCCGCGCAGGTTCGCAAGTTGCTTCGCCAGTCGGAACGCCTCAATCGCGTCGGCGTGCGAGGCGACATCACCCTGCAGTTTCATGCTGTTCACCAGGCGCGTGAGGGTCGCCAGCGTCGCGTCTTCCAGACTACCGAACTCCCAGGCGTCCTGATAGAACTGGGGTGCGCGGTTGCCTGCGCCGTAGCCGAGCTGCTCCGACAGGCGTGGGAACGAGTAGGGCGTCAGCACGAACTCGGCAGGGCGCGCCTGCAGCAGGGGGTGGTTGGGGTCATATTCGGCGCGGAAGTTGGGGTCGGCAAACGCCGCCGCATGCGCCGCGCCCACCACCAACACGATTTGCTCAGGCGGAACGCCCGACTCTTCCACCTGCTTCCACATATAGGCGTTGCGTAGGGCGTCGTAGTCGCTCACGCCCGTCTCGCCCACCACCAGCTGCCCCCACTCAAAAGTGCGCTGCAGCAGCGTCGTGGGGTCGCGCAGGGCGGTTTCGAACAGGCACTCCCACCACTCCTCGTGGTCTTCGAAGCCCATTCGCTGCGCCACGCGGGTGTAGAGGTTGGGGGTTGGCTCAGGTACGACGCCGTCCGTGCCGTCGGCAGCGGCGCTTGTTGCTACGGAGGTAGTGTTACTTGTCTCCTGTGTCGCTGATTCCTCCTGCCCCTGATGCTCCAGCACTGCTGAGGCGGGGATGTCGCAAAACCGCG
>CAYYCA010000340.1:0-2586 GCA_964470265.1 uncultured Fimbriimonadales bacterium
GAGTATGTGAACAGCGTGATAGACCATCCGCTGTTTGTGGGCTGCCACTGGTTCCAGTATATGGATCAGCCGCTCACGGGGCGCTGGTTCGACGGCGAGAACTACAACATCGGCTTTGTGACGATTACCGACACGCCGTATCCGGAGATGGTCGCCGCCGCGCGCCGCGTGCACGGGGCGATGTACGCGCGGCGAGGACGCTGACACGCAGTCTACCGCCGCCAGCTAAAGGGGCGCGGTGTCGGGCGTCCGCCGACGCCTGCGGGCGGGCGTGATGGCGTGCGTGGCGCGGTCTCGACCAGCGTGCGCAGGTAGCCCTTCAGCCGATCCAACTCGCGCAACTCCACAATCGCTAGGTACTGCACGCCCTGATTGAAGCGCACGCCGCTGACCCGATTCCGACGGCAGAGCTTGGACAACTTGCCCGCTATCACCCAGTCGGCAGTCTTGTCGTTAATCTCCTCCGTCAGCATGGGGCCGATGCGCCGAATCCATGTGTCGACGGGCTGGAGATAATGGTAGTCGCCCGGATCGATCTGGCTTTCCAGATCGTAGAGCGCGACCATATCGCGCAGCACGAGCGCGCCGACCTTGGGACCGATACCCTTAATGGCCGTGATTTTCTCGTAAATCGGCTCCACGCGCCCCGACTGCACAATCGCCTGCTGGATGTCCATCCAGATGTTGCCGATTTCGTCTTCGGCGTAGAGTTCCGCGGCGTAGCCCGCCAGCCCTTCGATTAGCCCGCGATTGAGCTGCTCGTTGATTTTGCGCTGATTCTCCTGGCAGACCTCCACGAAGGCGTTCCAGAGCTGTTCAGGCGCGTTTCCCGACGCCAGAAATGCGCTGAAGTTGCTCTTGTCGCCCCGCAGCACTTTGTCTAACGCCTGCAGTGCGAATCCTGAATATTCGGCGCGGTCGTTGCCGCGCTTTGCGAAGGCGTAGTAGCCCAGCATCACGCGAAAAGCGTAATACGGATCCGCCAGCGCCTCGCGCACCGCCTCGCTGTTGGGCAACGGTAGTCTCATCGCGCGCGCCATCTGTGGATACAGCACCTCGCGCTGAAACTTGTCCGCCTTCTCGCCCGCAAGGCGGCTCAGAATTACCTCAACCTCCATCGGAGTGAATGTTGCCATCTTTATCGCCTCCTGTCCGTTTTTGTGATAGTTGTTGCCAATAAACGCAAAATAGCGCGTCCTGAATAATTCGGTTGCAATCCTTAGACGGCTCAGACCCTCCTGGGGTTGCTGCCGAAGTCCCGCGCGCGGGGCTTCCACATGATATTATACGGAATTTTGCTCGAAAGTTTCACACGCCGCGCCCCTGACTCGAATATCCCCAGATTTAGGGGCAAATTTAACAATTCACCCCCCCTAACCCCTTGACAACGGCGTCAAGGGATAGGGTATACTGCGGGCGCATCCACAACGGAGTGTACCGCTACAGGTTGTGGCTGCAGGCGAGAAATTTCGCGTTTCGGCGAGAAAAACTACAATAGATGGAGGGCTATGTCCGATGGCGCTGTTCGAGAAACGGGTGCATTTGAAGCCGTATGAGTATCCCGACCTGCTGAAGTTTCGGGACGCCATCCGCCATTCCTACTGGCTGCATACCGAGTTTTCCCTCTCTGGCGATGTGCAGGACTGGTACGCACGCACCGAGCCGCACGAACGCAACGCGCTCAAAAACACGATGCTCGCCATCTCCCAGATTGAGGTCTCCGTGAAGACCTTCTGGGCGCGGATTTATGACCGCATGCCCAAGCCCGAAATCGCCGAGGTCGGCATGACCTTCGCCGAGAGCGAGGTGCGCCACGCTAACGCCTATTCGCACTTGCTCGATATGCTGGGGCTGAGCGGCGAGTTCGAGAAGATTCACAGCATCCCCGCGATTATGGATCGCATCCAGTACCTGCAGCAGGCGCAGGAGGGCATCCGCAGCAGTGATAACCGTCAGTTCGCCCTCACCGTGCTGCTCTTCTCGGCGTTCGTGGAGCATATTTCGCTCTTCTCGCAGTTCCTGATTATCATGGCGTTCAACAAACATCGCGCGGCGTTTAAGGGCGTGTCGAACATCGTGGAAGCCACCAGCAAAGAGGAGCAGATTCACGGCATGTTCGGCGTGGAGCTGGTGCGCATCCTCCAGCACGAGTATCCAGAGTGGTTCGACGCCGAAACGGAGGATACGATTTTGCGTGCGGTGGAACGCGCCTACGCCGCCGAACAGCGCATTCTGGACTGGATCTTCGAGCGCGGCGAGCTGGACTATCTGCCCCGCGTACAGGTGGACGAGTTCCTGAAGAACCGCTTCAACAACTCGCTGCGCAGCGTGGGGGTTCAGCCCCTGTTCACGGTCGATGAACAGGCGCTCGCCGCCACCCGCTGGTTCGACGAGGAGCTGCTCGCCACCAAAGAGAACGACTTTTTCAACAAGCGGAGCATCACCTACTCGAAGAAGATGAAGAGTTTCAGCGAAGAGGAGCTGTTCTAAGCGGCATGGGCGTCCCGCCCATGCGCTGGTACGACGGCGTCCCCGCCGTCGCTGCGTAGGAAACGCAAATCCTTTGCTTGAGCGAGACGCTCAAGC
>CAYYCA010000341.1:0-2581 GCA_964470265.1 uncultured Fimbriimonadales bacterium
ACCTGCGACCTCTTCCTTGTAAGGGAAGCGCTCTCCCAGCTGAGCTATTCGCCCGATGGCTCAGGCGATGGATATTATACCATGCCGCCCCGCCGATTGTCAAGAGGTCCGCGAGGAAATTAATCCCTGACCTTCGCCAGCTCCGCCTTCAGGATGTTGATGTAGTCGATATTTTCAGGATCGACGCCGTTCAGGAAGGCGAGGTAGATACTCACGAAGTCGCCGAAGTAGGTCAGGTGCATCAGGCGTTCGAGTTGCGTTGCGCCTTCGGCAGTGAGTTCATGCCAGGTGGCGCGTTCGCCCACGAGTCGGTGGGTGACTTCGATGCGTGTGCGGATTTTCGCGCTCTCGTCGGGGTCGCGCAGGACGACTACGCTCCAGTTTTGGGCTTGCTCGGACGCCTTCACCCAGCCGAGAATCTCGTTGTGGTTCAGTTCGGGGAAGGTGTAGGCGAAGGCGTGTTGCTTGGCGTTCTCGTTGATTTGCCCTTTCCAACGCATGGCGACGGTGGCACGCGCGCCGCCTGAGCCGTAAATCAGCGGGATGCGCCCATAGAGCGACTGCGCGAGCTGCTTGGCGGGGTTCTGCTCGTAGGGAACCTCCATTTGCAACGCGGCGCGGGTTTGCACGAGTCGGGTCAGCATCTGCGCGTAGGGCTGGCTCAAATCGGGCAGTAAGCCGAGCCGCTCCGAGAGGCGCATCAGCGGGATGAACAGGTAGCCCAACGCCGTGCGCGGGGGCTGACCGCCCGGCACTTGAATGTGGGACACGCCATCGGCATGGGCGCGCTGTTGCAACTCGCCCCCGCTGGAGATAGCGACAATCATCGCGCCGCGCTCGCGCGCCTGCTGGTAGCATGCGAGGGTCTCCTCCGTGTTCCCCGAATAGCTCACGGCGAACACGAGCGTGTGTGCGTCCACGCTGTTCGGCAGTTGGTAATCGCGAATCACCTGCACAGGCAGGTTGCCGTACTCTTCGAACAGGGCGCGCAGGTAGTCGCCGCCAATCGCCGAGCCGCCCATGCCGCACACAATCACCTGGCGCGGCGCGCGGGATAGGCTGGGCAGGGGCGCGTCGCTGGCAATCTGCATCGCGCGCTCACACTGGGCGGGAAAATCCAGCGTGAGCGCCATCATCCCGTGCGGGTCAAGCTGAGTCAGCAGCCCGCGCTCATCTAAGGGGTGCATAGTCCGCTCCGATCACGACGCCACATAGGGCAGCAGCGCGAGTTCTCGCGCCCGCTTGATGGCTAACGCCAATCGGCGCTGGCACTTCGCGCACAGGTGCGTCTGCCGGCGGGGGAGGATCTTGCCCCGCTCCGGGGTGGTGTAGCGACGCAGGGTCGCCACATCCTTGTAGTCGAAATAGCCGTCGGCAGGGCACACATTGCGACGGCGACGGCGCACGACGCGCCGCTTGCCTAACTCTAACTCGTCTTCGTCCTTCTTTGCCAGATCCAAGCGTTCGGTAGCCATAGGGTCTCCTCCTTATCGGAATGGGTCGTCGGCGACATCGTCGAAGTCGCCTGTGTCGAGGTCGATATCGTAGTCGTTTTCGGGCGCGGCCTCCATCGCGGCGGGCGCAGGCGCGGCGCGCTCATAGGTACGCGGCGCAGCCACTGCCGCAGGATAGTCCACGGAGCTGGATTCGGTCTCTGGTTCCACTTCACGCCGCTCCAGGAAGCGCACGGTGTCCGCCAGAATCTCAAACGCCTTGCGCGGGTTGCCCTCGCGGTCGGTGTATTTGCGCGTCTGCAGCCGGCCTTCCACCAGTACCAGCTTGCCTTTGGTCATGTAATTTGCGACCGTGTCGGCGAGCTGGCGGAACGCGACGATGTCGAAAAAGTCGGTCACTTTCTCTTCGCCTGCGCGTGTCCCGCGATCCACGGCGAGTGTGAAGCGCACGACCGACATGCCGTCGGGCGTCGCGCGCAGCTCAGGATCGCGGGTCAAGCGTCCGACCAGAATGATTCGATTATAGTACATAGCACCCTCCCCTTACGAGGATTTGGCGAACTCCTCCGGCTCCAGGCGGAAGGTGCGGTAGCGAATCACATCCTCGTTGATTTTGAGGATGCGGTTCAGCTCCTCGGCGGCTTTGGGTTGCCCTTCGTAGCGGAACAGGAGGTAGACGCCCTCCTTGTGTTTTTTGATCTCATACGCCAGTTTGCGCTTATCCCATACGCGCGCAGTATGCACCTTCGCGCCGAGGTTCTCCAGTACGCCGCGCGCGCGGTCGATAATCGCGTTAATCTGCTCCTCCTCCAGCGAGGCGGGCAGAATCGCCATCGTTTCGTAGTAGCGTGGATGCTCCATGTTTACCCTCCTATGGACCATCGATTTTCGGGGCTTCGCTACGCAAAGCCAGAAGGGTCCGTGATGGGGTGTATTATACCCTTTTTATATATCCCAAATCAGCCCTGTGTCTTCTACTGCAGGAACCGCCCGTGCCCGCCTCGTACCGATAGCCCCAACCGCCGTTCCAAGCGTACACATCAGGGCTGCCCGATACAAGACAAAAGATAAATTGCCTAACCTAAGTTGCTACCTATTGATTTTGATTTTGAGCGGGCGAGATTCCT
>CAYYCA010000342.1:0-2545 GCA_964470265.1 uncultured Fimbriimonadales bacterium
ATCGGTATTAGTTCCCCAGCGCCTTGCGCAGCGAGACGATTACATTCGCTACTTTCGCCCGATGGTTGTTTACCACCGAGGGATCAAAAGTGAACTCGGTCAAGCTCTTCACGACGGCGTCGGGGATGGTCAGCAACGCCCGCGCCCGCTGCAGGAGTTTTGCATCTACGCGCTTGCGCTCCGCCTCGCGCACAAGTTGCGCCAGCAAGGCGAAATACTCATAATCTTCTGCGCCGTCGCGCAGGCACTCCCAGCGTAGGGAAGGAATCGGGTCGGCAATCACTGGCTCGTCGCTGGCGTTGGGGTCGCGGCGCGGGGGATAGAACAACCTGCCGTCGCCGTTGCCCCAGAACTGGCGCGTGCCGGGCGTGAAACTCGCGTCCCACACATAGCTCATCGGGTCGTCCCACGGATTCTGCAGGCGGTCGGGATAGGCGAATTGGTTATGCCACCATGTAGTGTCCCAAATCAGCACGCCCTGCACGCCGTATTTCCAAGTCTGCCACAGCCACACGCGCATCTCGGTTCCGGGGTGATCAATAAACAGCGTGGCGTAAGGCGCGCGGGGACCCGTGCAGACATACCACCACACCTCCTCGCCCGCCGCACGCCGCTCGCGAATGGAGTCCAGCGGGACAAGAGCGGTCAGGGGACACCACAAGTCCACCGCGCCAATCAGCGGCGGCTCGGGCTGCTCCGTGAGCATCACGGTCAAATCGGGCGCGGCGCGCTTGATTTGCTCGTTCACGCGGCGCACGAACGGGTAGTCCGCTTCCTCCGGCTCGTCGAACCAGTAGATGTACGCCTTGCGCAGCCAACCGTTTTTGCGCAAATGCTCTTGTAGCTGGCGCATGTAGTCCGTCCAGTAGCGCTCGTATTCGGGCGTTCCTTCCTTGAAGCCGAGAAACTCCGCCTGCGTGTAGTTGGGGTGGCGTCCTCCGGGCAGCCCGTAAATCGGCAACACGAAGCTGTTGAAGCCGAACTCGTCCAGATAGCGGCGCGCGGCTTTATCGAACTCGGTGAAATCCAGCACGACCTGCCCCATCTCAAGGCGCACGCCATACCCGCTTAGATAGAAGTTATAGGGATTCAGTCGGGCGCGGCGGAACGCCTGCATGTAGCGATCCCAGAGTTCGCGCTTTTGCTCTTCAGTGCGCGGCTTGTGATACAGAAACACGCGCTCCGCGCTGATTCCGAACCCGCTGCGCAGGGTGGGCGTGCGGGGCAGGTCGAAGTCGTACACAGTGAACTCGATGGGGATGCGAATTGCGCCGCGGTTGGTGTGCAGCGTGAGGTTGCCCTTATATACGCCTGCGGGGGTTCCGTAGGGCGCATAAGCGGTCAGCCAGAGGGGTTGGTTCTGCCCGGCGGGGAGGTCGAGCGGGAGCTGCAGCGGCGGGAGCGGGTCAGGATACTCGTCAGGCGCGCCCATCGAGTCGGTGGGATGCTCCACATACACATAGGCGACCTCGCGCAGTTCGATATGGCGTGCGGGCAGGCGATTACGCCCCAATTGCAGGTCGCTCAGCTCGACTTTCAGCAGGCGCAGGGGCTGGGTAGGGCGCAGCACAATCTGTACAGGTTCGTACTCGCCCCGCGCCGCGCTGACCCGCACGGCAGGGCGCGTCTGCCTGGGCAGGGCGCGCGTGCGTCCGACCTTCCACCCCCACTCGCACCACCATACGCCCGCCCAATCGGGCAACCCCGTCAGCCGATAACCGTAATGCGACCATTCTATAAAGCGCGTTTGCGGCTTCATGCGCACGCTCCATGCGACTCGCCCGCGCTCGTCGAGTAGCCCGATGGCTTGCTCTATGGGCTTATCGCTCGCTTCGGGCAGAGGGATGGCGATTTGCACAGTTTGATTGGGCGCGATTCGGATGGGCTGCTCGCGCAGGGGCGTCGGCGTGGTGACGCCCTGCAACATCTGCTGGAACGGGCGCGCCTGGATGGGGCTCTGCGTTGTATTCACCGCCTCCACCAGCAGTTGCCATTTGCCCTGCGCGTCTCTTTGTAGGTTTAGAGGCTTAACTTGCACATCGTTGCGTCGCTGATAGGGGTACAGAACGAGGCTCCTGCCCGTGAGCGTCTCGCGTGGGGCGCGCTCCAGCTCCGCTTCCAGCGTATAACGGTCGACCTGAATTGCGCCATTTTGCCCCATCAGGCGCACTTCCAGCGCGCGGGCAGGCAGGAACGCCTGCGGAATCTCAAATTCGTGGCTCCCGCGCCCGCGCACAGAATGTACAATCTGCCAGTCGCCCTCGTCCTTGCGCAGGTGAATCGCCAGAACGCCATCCTGTTCGTAGGGGACATTCAGGCGGAGCGTCGCGCGGCGCAGACGATAGTCCCCGACAAAGTGCCGAAAGGTCGCCTGCGCGCTCGGACTGAACACGAAGCGATTGGTATTGAAGCCCGCCGTGAACTCGCGCAGGGGAGATTGCGTGTTGGAGAGTTCGCCCTCAAAGCGGCTGACGAACAGGTAGCGTCCGCCTCGAATCGTCTCGCCCTCGCCCAGCGTGATACCAGTTTCAGGCTCTGTTGTTCG
>CAYYCA010000343.1:0-2523 GCA_964470265.1 uncultured Fimbriimonadales bacterium
CAAGTCGTCTGGCGGGCTTTCTCGCGCGCCTGCGCAAACACAGGGAACAGAATCGCCGCCAGAATCGCGATAATGGCGATGACGACCAGTAGCTCAATCAGAGTAAAGCCTCTTCGCATCTGCATGGTCAAACCTCCACTCCGTATTATAGCACATTAGCGCGTGGTTTTAGGGATTCGGGGCGTCGGGCGTTTACAAGTCCCCTCGATGGCGCGTGCGGGCGAGGCAGAAGGCGTAGAGCGCGCCCGCGCCTGCCTGCTTGAGCACCCTGCCCGCCTCTTTGAGCGTCGCGCCCGAATCGTACACATCGTCCACGACCAGCAGGTTCAAGCCCTGCACCGTCTGCGCAACCTCAAACGCCCCCTCGATGTTTTTCGCTTTTTGCACGGCGTTTTTGAACTCCTTCTGAGGCTGAGTGGCGCGGGTTTTGGCAAGCGCAGGGACAAACGGGACGCCCAGTCTTCGTGCGAGGCGCGCCGCGAAGTCGTCCACGAGGCTGCCGCTGATGGTGGACGGGATTGGAACCACGCCCCGCAGCTCGGCGACGGGGAACGATTCGGCAATCAGCGTCGCGCTCTGCTCGACCAGCCAGTCGGGGAAGGGCTGCGGCGGCGCGCTGTACTTGCAAGCGTGAATCGCCCGCCCGACATCTGTGCCCCCATAGAAGCTGAGCGCGACGCCCCCCGTGTACACTGGCTCCTTTTTATACACCGCGCCGATGTTCAGGGGTGGATGGAACGCGAACCCTTCCGCCGCGCGAATCAGCGACTCGGCGGGTGGGGGCAATCGCTCGCCTGTGCAGACATCGCACCGCCCACAGTTCTCGGCATGCCCATCGCCCAGAAACCAGCACAGATAGCGCATCCGACACTCGCGGAGATCCCAGTAGTCGATCATCTTCTCCAGCTCGCTCAGTTTCGCCTGATAGAGCGCGTCGTAATCGTCAAAGCGCAGAATCTGATTGCTCACGGCGCGGTAGTAGCGCTCCGTGTCGCGCGTGATCAGTCCCTGATCCTGCAAATCGTAGAGAATCGTGCGCGTGGTGGTCTGCGAGTAGCCCGTTTCGAGCATCAGCTCGCGTTCGCGCATGGGCTGGAGCTGCAGCAGCGAGTAAATCATCTGATACTGCTCGCGCGGGGGGCGGTTGCTCTCGATGAGGGCGCGCTGCGTCTCGATATCGTCGGGGTGCGCCAACAGGATACAGTGCGATTCCTGCCCGTCGCGCCCTGCCCGTCCGATTTCCTGATAGTAGTGCAGGGGCGAGGCGGGCGTCTCGTAATGGATGACGAAGCGGATGTCGGGCTTATCCAATCCCATGCCGAGCGCGTTTGTGGCGGCGAGGGCTTTCAGTTCGTTCGCCATCAGTTGCTGCTCCAGCACGGGTCGCTCCTCGCCCAGACCTGCGTGGTAGAAGCGCACCTTCAGCCCCTGCGCCTGCAGAAACTGCGCCGCGATTTCGCTGGAGTGGCGCGTGGCGGTGTAAATCAGCCCGCTGCCAGGCAGAGTTTGGAGTAAATGCGCCAGCCATGCGAGTTTGTGCGCCTCGTTTTCGGCGCGAATCACGCTCAGGCGCAGGTTCGGGCGCATCAACCGCCCGCGCAGCACATGGAACGGCTCGCCAATCTGCGCCCGCACATCCTGCTCCACGCGCGGCGTGGCGGTGGCGGTCACGGCGACCACAGGCACTTCGCGTGGCAGCAGGCGCACGAGGTTCACAATCCGCCGATATTCGGGGCGGAAGTCGTGTCCCCAGAGCGAGACGCAGTGCGCCTCGTCGATCACGACGGCGCGAATGGGCAGGCGGCTCTGATACTCCTGCCACAAGGAGTTTTGCAGGCGTTCGGGGGCAATATAGAGTAAGTCCAGCTCGCCTCGCGCGGCGCGCTCTAAGGCGTTGCGCTGCGCTTCTTCATCCATGTCGGAGTTCACGGTCTCGGCGCGCAGCCCGAAGCGTTCGTTCGCCTGACGCACCTGGTCGCGCATCAGGGCGCGCAGGGGCGAGAAGACCAGCGTCAGCCCTTTTAGGGCGGCAATCACCTGATACACGAGGCTCTTGCCCCAGCCCGTCGGCTGGATGAGCAGCACGCGCTTGCCCTCCAGCGCGGCGCGGATTGCCTCCTCCTGCCCCGCGCGGAACTCCGAAAACCCGAAGCGCGTCCGCAACAGCCCCTGCAGGTCGTCCATGGCGCGATGCAAGCAGTGTACCTGATGTCGTGGGAGGAGGTGGAGATTGCGCTTCTAATCAGCCCTTCCCCCAGAATGATAAGTGCCTCAAAGATTAAATCGTCTCCAAAAGCAGCGGCGTCGCGAAGTCTCCCGCAGTAGGGTACCGTAGGGGCACGCACGGGGGCGTGCCCTGCACCGTATGTTCGCGGCGTGCTGGCAGAGAGGGCACGCACGGGGGCGTGCCCCTACGATGCCTATACAAGGCGCGTCTCAAGAAGGAACGATTTAACGTTGGGGGGACTTAAGCCCCTCAAAGATTAAATCGTCCCTATTCCACGCTGCTTCGCCCCCCTCCTT
>CAYYCA010000344.1:0-2506 GCA_964470265.1 uncultured Fimbriimonadales bacterium
AGCCGCCTGCGCAGCCAGTCGGCGCGTTCTTTCGCAGCGTGTTCGGGTTCAGGCGGCGGGTACACGGCGGCTTCGAACAGCAGCGCATCGGCGAAGTCGCGCCGTGCGTCGTGATAGTCCAGCATCGCGCGCATGCGATACACGGCTAAGGCGCGCAGTGTTGTGCCAAGCGAGAGGCTCTCCGAATGGCGCAGGGTGGCTTGCAACTCCTGCCACTCCTCTTCGAGGGCGTCGCGTCCGATGGCGATTCGCGCTTCGCGCTCGGCGTCGATGAGCGTGCGCAGGGTTCCCCGCAGCCGCGCGAGCAGCTCATCGAGCGGGTCGCGCCTGCCCAGCAACGAAATCTGCACATAGCCCTCGAACGCGAGGCTCCCCTCACCGTACAGCCCGCGCGTGTGGCATCCGAGCGCCTGCAACGCCTCCAGCCAGCGCGTAATCTGCCGCGCCCGTTGCAAGCCCATCAGGTGCATCAGCAGTCCCAGTCGTAGCCCTGAGCCGAGATTGACGGGCGACGCCGCCAGATAGCCCAACTTCGGCGAGCGCGCCCAGCTCAGCGGCATACGGTTCAGCGCGCGCTCCCACGCAAGCAGGCTTTCCGAAAGCACCTGAGGCTGCCAGCCTGCGCAGGTAATCTGCAGGCGCAGGTGGTCTTCCTCGTTGATTACGGCGACCACGCCCCCCGTTTCGTCCATCAACGCCCAGCGGTGAGGCAGTTCGAGCAGGAGGGCAGGGCTAATCACCCGCGCGCCCACCAAACGCGCCCGATCCTGCAGGCTCAGGCGACTCAACTCCACCTCGCGGTTCAGCCCCGCCGCGCGTAGCGCGTCTCGGAGCGTCTGCGCTATCGCGTGAAGCTGCGCCTCGCTCGCCCGATGCGGAAACGGATAGTGAACCAGATTCCGCGCCAACCGCACCCGCCCCGAAATCACGACATCCCGATCAGGGGCAGGCTGCATCAGCCAGTGGGCAGTTTGAGGAGGAGTCATAACCCAAGTATACCTCCCGCATGGTATAATACCCCCCGCATGGGCTGGTGGAAGAAGACCGACTTCTGGATCGCGCTGATTCTGTTTATTATCAGCATGATTGGTTTCGCGCGGGGCAACGAGGCAATCGCCGACCCTGGACAGGATGTCGACCCGCGCCTTGCGTGGCTCTACCTGATTGCGGCGGTAATCATGCTGATTAACGGCGTGCTGTCGCATAAGCAGCACCTGCGCGATCTGGAGGAGCAGAAGGCGAAACAAGCCGCCAAAGCCAGCCGACAGGAGGCGACGACCCGATGATTAAGTGCGCCGAGTGCGAAAAACCGCTGGACAAAGTGCCCGCATGGTACAGCACGGTGAACATCCGCTTTGTGTGCGACGACTGTCGCAAGGTGAACCCACAACACTGGCTGCCGGCTTCACTGGACGAGGATGAGGAAGAGAAAATCCTCGCTCGTGATGAGGACGCCGCATTTGTGGAAGGCGAGGTCAGCCTCGAGGAACTGGAGAAACGCGACCGCAAACGCCTCGTGGGCGAAGGCGACGACCTGTTCGATGTCGACCTCGACGAAGAGCCTGAAGAGGAATGAACCCCGTCTTTCGCGCGTTGCGCCCCGAGGAGCAGGCAGAGTGCTTGGACCTCTGGGCGCAGGTGTTTTCGCCCAGCCGCGACTACTTTGAACGATACTTTCGCGACCCGTTGTGGCAACCGCACTACACGCGCGTCTGCGAAGTGGGCGGCCGGCTCGTCGCGGCGATGCAGCTGGTACGACGCCCCGTGCGACTTGGGAACGGGCAGACGCTGTGGATGGCGGGGATAGCAAATGTCGCCACGCTGCCTGAATTTCGCGGGCGCGGCTTCGCCTCCCGACTGTTGCAAGACCTGCACGCCGTGATGGACGCCGAGGACTTCGCCTTCGGCTTGCTGTTTACAGGCATTCACGACTTCTACGGGCGATTGGGTTGGGAGCGACTGCCGTTGCCCCTCTACGAGGCGACGCCTGCGCCTGTCGATCTCGCGGGCTGGCGGTTCCGCACAGCCGAGCCAAACGATTTGCCTCTCATCCAACGTTGGTACGAGGCGTTTTACGCTGATCATCCGCTGAGCGTGCAGCGCGACGACGCCTACTGGCGCGTGTGGACGCGCTGGGACGACCCAAAGTGGCGCAGTAAGTTCTACATAGCGGAAGACTCCAGTGGTGCGCCGCGCGGCTACATCGCGCTGGAGACCCATCACGGCGCGGATGAGCAGGGCAACCGCGTCGTGCGCGAGATTAGCATCGCGGAACTGGGCTGCGAGCCAAACGACTTAGAGGCGGCGCGCATGCTTATCGGCTTCGCGAGCCAGACGGCGCACATGGCGGGCGCACAACTGGAACTCTTCCTGCCTGAAGCCGATATGGAACGCCTTGTACGCCCTCTGTTGCCCGATGTACGCTGGGTCGGAAACGGGGGCGCGATGGTGAGAGTGTGTGATTGGGAAAGAGTTTTCCAGTGGCTTGAGCGTCCCGCTCAAGCGT
>CAYYCA010000345.1:0-2504 GCA_964470265.1 uncultured Fimbriimonadales bacterium
CCGCCGCAGCCCGACAGCGCGATGCAGAGACCTAAGCCAATCCATCCGAACTTGCGCATCGTCTTGCCTCCTTTAGCGGGTCAGCATCAGCGGCGCGGTCGCGCGCACAATCTGCCCGTCTTCGGTTTCTGCTTGAATCAGGACTTGATAGTTGCCTGGCGGCAAGGCGCGCCCTTGCGCGTCGCGCCCGTCCCAGACCACTTGTTGCACGCCGCGACTCCGACTGCGCCCTTGCTCTAAGGCGCGCACTACTTGTCCGCCTGCCAGCACGGTGATGTTCACACGGGCTTCATCGGACAAGGTGAACTGCAGCGTGTGCTGCCCAGTGCCGCGACTGCTTTGCACTTGCAGCCCCGTGATACGCAGCAGGCGGTTGGTGGGCACGAGGCTGATTTCGTAGCTGCGGGTCAGCCCTTCGCGCGGCACGGGGATTTGCCAGCCTGCGCTGTTGCGCAGGAAGCGTCGCTCGCCTGTCTGTAAGTCACGCAGCACGGGGTTCACGCCGCGCGGCAAGTGCGCCAAGTCGGGCGCGGTGATCAACAGGGTGCGAGGGCGCTCGTCGTCGGCGGGCGGCGCGGTTAGTTCCAGCGTCCAAGTGGGCGCACGGCGTGAACGCGGCAGCAACTCCGCTTCCATCGACGCACCCTCACGCACCAGGCGCAGCTGCACGCCTGCCAACGCGCTGCGGGTGGGCGGCGCGGGCGGCATCGCCACTTGCAGCCCTTGCTCGTTGCCCGATACGCCCAACAGCACCTCATCATAGGAATCGCCCAGCTGCGCCCCGATTCGGAAGCTCCAGCCGCCGTTGCGCTCAGGGCGATAGCTGCGCGTCATGCCCGCAAACAGCGCAGCAGTTTCAGGCGTTGGCAGCTCCAGTGTACACGCCTGCCGCGCGTAAATCCAGTAGCCCTGCCACGGCTGCAGTGTGGTTTGCATGCCGGGCAGAATCTGCGCATCGGAGACCAGCACATAGCGCCCCTGCTGCGGGTTGCTGGGATTCGGCGCCCAGCCCCACAGATAGGGTTCCACGAACTCGGTGGCTGCGCTGAGCGGGCGGGCGACACCCTGCACGCGCACCTGCACCGCTTCACGATGCCACACTAACGGCTCCGTCCACGGGTTGGCAATCAGGTTCCAACCAGGTTGCAGCTCGATGCGGAACGGCTGTTCAGGGTCGGGCAGGTCGCCTGCGAGGTTCGGCTGCACGGCGTTGGGCAGCACGGTCCAGAAGCCGCGTCCGACAGCGACAGGGGCGTTCGGATATTGCACATACTGCCCTGCGCTGGGATCGTAGGTTGCCCACTGGTTGTTCTGGAAGCCGAACAGGGGTTGCAGATCAGGCGCGTCGGGCTGGAGCGGAACGCCCAGCAGGTGCAGCCCCGCGCTGAATTGCGGCGCTTGCCCCATTCGGATGACGGCGACGGGTTGCTCGCTCAGCGCGGCAATATTGCCCACGCGGTCGACGGCGCGGGTGAGAATACGCGTCTCATCGCCGAAGCGGCGGGCGCGAATCAGCACTGTGCCCGTCTCGCTGCGCTCACCCGCAGCGCGGGTTTGCCCGATGCGGCGAGCGTTCTCGCCTTCCTGCGCCCAGATTTCCACCTCTGCCACGCCCGAAGCGTCGTCGGTGGCTTGCCAATTCAACTGCGCTTTGGTCTCGGGGATGCTGCTGGCAGGCACTTGCACCACGACGCTGGGCGGGTTCTTGTCCAGCGTGATGGTATGCGCGTTGGTGACAATCGGCGCATTCACGCCCAGGTGCGGGTCGAAGATAATCGTGGCGCGGTTGACGAACTGGGTTCCTGACGAAGTGTTGCCCAGCGGGCGGATACGGAAGGTCACGCTGCCCTCGCCTTGCGGCGGGTTCTGATTGGGCGGCAAGAAGCCTTGCTCGTAGTAGTCGCCTGTGTTCGGGTCGATGCCTTTGAAGCGCACGCGCAGGGTACGCGTGTTCGCATCCAACTCGCTACGCACTTGCACAATCACGGGTTTGGCAGGGCGCATGTCGATATCGAGGTTCAGCTGGGTTGTACCGTCGGGCAGGGCGCGTTGAAGCTCGCCTACTTGCACGCCCAAGAACTCCAGCGTGCTGAGATCCAGCCCTTCGGGCAGCACATCTTCAATCAGCACCTCCTCCGCGCCTGCTGTGGCAGTGGCAAGGTTCTCAAACAGGATCCGGTAGATGATGCTCTCGTCGGGGCGGATATAGCCGTCCACACCGCCAGCGCCTTGTTTCTCGTTGGGGTCGTACGAGAAGCCCACATCGGCGCGCTGGCGGGTTTCGACCCGGTGCGTGTAAATTTTGCTTATCGTGTCAACTTTCTCCAGACACTCTTTGCCTTTGTCTAGCATCGTCTCGACCGCCTTCTGCGCGATGGAGGTGGGAATACTGGGCAATACCGCGCCAAAGAGTTGATTGAGCAAATCCGTGTAAGAAATTTCGCCTTTTGCGGTTTTGTAGACATAGGGTGCAAGCTGCGACGCAAGGTCGGCGTACCACTCTG
>CAYYCA010000346.1:0-2494 GCA_964470265.1 uncultured Fimbriimonadales bacterium
TGAACTGGTCTATATCGCCCCCATGCCGCCTGACACTGAACTCCGAATCTACCGCTACCAGAACGGCGCGTTCACCCTGATTGCCCAGAAACGCTACTCTGGCGCAAGTATTGGCGTCCGCGTGTACGACCTGAACGGCGACGGCGTGGATGAACTCCTCGTAGCGTCTCAGACGCGGGGGCGGGGCGCGCTTACGCTGAGCCTGCTGCGCCTGCAAAATCGGACTTTGCACGAAACCCCGCGTCGCCTTGCAGACAGAGCGTTTTACCTTGAGACGCCGCGCTTCCCCGCTCTCAGGCGTTCGGCAGCGTTCAGGTACGATACCCAAAGAGGCTTGCTCAGTCCGCGCACCGAGGTACGCACTGCACTAATCGGTTTCCCGCCGCCCTCCGAGGAGGCGATGCGACCGACCCGATGGCGAGTCGCCTCTGGAGAAGGTATCCCGATATGGGCAGGCGACTATGACGGTGACGGCAACGAGGAGTATGTGCTGAGCCACCCACAGGGCGGCGTGATTGCGCAGTTCCGCGAAGGCGCGTGGCGTATCGCTTCAATCAGACGCGCCGCGCCGATTGCTGCCGCCGTCGCCGTTAAGCGAGAGGGTAAGCCCGTTCCGATTCTGATTTACGCCGACGGCGTTATCGAATCGGTGGAGATTACGAGGTAGGAACTTATGCGCAAACGCTGGCTGATTACGGGACTAATCGTATTGCTGCTGCTTGCGCTCGGAGCAATCTGGTGGATGAGCGCGTCGCGCCCGCCTGCGCTCGAACTCGCGCCCTTGACCCTCGAGCGCAAGCCAGTCGGCAAGTTGCCTCCGCCGCCTGCAGGCGCGGGCACGGATATCTACTACGAATACACGCGGGCGACGCTGGTCGACTTTGACGCTGACGGCGCGCCTGAACTGCTTGCCCTCGGCGAGGTTCTCGACAGCGGATTCCTGAAACCCACCTACACGGCGTGGCTCTCGCTCAAAGATGGCGCAACCGCCCGCACGCCTCTGATTGCCCTGACGCCCAGTATGACGACCGTCAGCGGCGACCTTACCATCGGTGCGCCTATCGCACCGAACAGCCTGCCGCTGGCGCGTGAAGTGATTGCGTGGGACAGGCGCGCGCAGGCGCCGCTGCTACTCAAACGCACGGACAAAGGCTGGCAGACCGAACCGCTCGCTGCGCTCAAGGGCGAACGCCTGCAAAACGCGCTCGCTACTGACTTAGATAAAGACGGACTGCTGGATAACTACCTGTTGCAGACTCAGTCGGGCAAACTGGCGCGTTTGACCCTCGATAGCAATCAGCGAGTCCAGCTCCAAACACTCCTGCCGTCCACCCCGCCTGACATAGAGGTACTGTTTCGCGACGCGCGCGTCCAGATCGAACCGCCTGTGGCAGGCGTGACGCCGCTGTCGACCACGATTGCAGACAACCGCCTGAAACTCCCCGATTTAGACGGCGACGGGAAGCCTGAGTGGATCGAAGAGGGGGACATCGTCCAGCGAACCCCTGCGCAATTGACGCTTTCGCGCTCGCAGCGCCGCGTCGCGCTCCCCTTTGAGGAGTTCAGCCTGAACCATCAGGCGGAAGCCATCGAGCTGGACGGCGTCCCGCCGCTGGAGCTGGCAGTCGCTACTAAAAACTCGTCTGCCTTTTTACTCAGCGTCTACCAGGTCGAGAAAGACACCCTGCAACTCACGGCGTCGATGCAGACCCAGGTTCGCACGAAGTGGCTCACATACTGGCTACACGATTTAGACGGCGACGGGCGCGCCGAGCTAATCCTCGCCGACCCGACAGGGCGTATTTCGCGCATCGTGCAGTGGCGGGTGTTTCGCTACGAAAACGGCGCGTTTCGTCAGGTTGCGTCGCACAATCAGAGGACGCCCTACCGCTTTGACCATTTTTATCAGCCTGCGCGAATCCAGAGCGGGTTGCTGATGAGAGCGCACTTTGAACCTGCTTTTGGGTGGCTCACGGGTGGGGGCGGCGAGGTTGCTGTGCTTGCGACTTTGCCGAAAGGCGCAGACGCGCTCAACCCTGCGAACTGGCAGTTCACCCTGTTGCCCGACCTGCGCCCCGTCTGGTACGGCGACTACAACGGCGACGGCGTTGAGGAGATCTTGCTCAGCGGATGGTCGTCCCAGAGCTATATCGTTCAGATTCGAGACGGCAAACCGCACAGCTCGAAACTCTCCGAAAGCGCGATTACGACGGTTTTACCCGCGCAGATAGACGGCGCGCCGTGGTTGGTCGTCGTTTACAGGCAAGGGATGGTTGAGTTGGTGCGGATAAAGACGCCATAGTCCAACGCAAGTTGCTATCTATTCTGGGATTCCTCGCTCTGCTCGGAATGACAGCGATTTTTTTCCAAGCGCACTTTGTCGTTCCGAGCGAAGCAAGAAATCTCTCCCGATATCATTCTTTGCGGGAATGGGCTTATACCAATCGCGCGTTCAATTAGTGCGAATCGTCGGCGGGGACGCCGACGCTACGAA
>CAYYCA010000347.1:0-2483 GCA_964470265.1 uncultured Fimbriimonadales bacterium
CCGCGTGAGGGGGTGCAGGTGGATTGGGGGGCGTTGGAGCGGTATTTGAACGGCGAGCAGGTGCAGGCGTACCTGCAGGCGTTATATCGGGATTTCACGCCGCATCTCACGAAAACGATGCTGGAGCGTGTGCCCGTGCCCCTGAGTGCGCTACTGTAAGCGGTGTACACCCTCGCGCCTGGCATCTACTTGATTCGCGCACACGATTTCGAGTATCATTTAGGGGCTTGGCTTGTTGTGCCCCGTTGCCGAGAACATCGTCTCCTGCGAGGAACCCAAATCGTATCCATATCAAATGCGTTATTAGCGTGCGTCACACGGAGGTTATTACAAAACCATGCGTGGTTTTATGTTAGTACTCGGGTTATGTCTTGCGATGCTTAGCTGGGGACAAGGAGTAGACCCCGCAATAATACCAGCGCACAAAATTACCACGAAGCCTGTGATTGACGGTGTTGTCGAGGAGACCGAATGGGCTGAGGCGCTGGTGATTGGAACATTCTACAACCCTGTACGCGGCGGCGTGAGCGAGTTTCCGACACGCGCCTATCTGGGCTATACGGACGACGCTATTTATGTGGCCTTCGTATGTGAGGATCCGGAGCCTGCGCTAATACAGGCACAGCAGACGCGCCGCGACAGTAATCTGGAAAGCGACGATCGCGTCGTGTTTGCGGTGGATCCTCAGGCGCGTGGACTGAACCCTTATCAGTTTCTTGTCAACCCGCGCGGGGCGCAGCGTTTGGTGGTATCGGAGGGAGCGCCCGACAATGTGCGCTGGCAGGGCGATTGGGATGCTGCGGCGCGGATTACAGCGAATGGCTGGAGCGCGGAAATGCGCATCCCGTTTCGCCTGCTGCGGGTGAGTGCAGGACGGAAGTCGCTGGGGATTGCGCTCGCGCGTCATATTCCGCGCCGCGCCGAGAGTTATATTTTTCCCAACACGGGCGCGTACTTTAGCCTGCGCTTGCAGACCCTATGGCAAGGAATCGAGATTCCGCGCCCCACAGCCTCTATGGTAGTGTTGCCCTATTTGCTTAGCGAAACGGCGAACGAGGCTGGCGGCTCGCGCGGGGGCGTGGATATCAAGTGGAGCTGGGCGCAGGGACAGACCGCGCTGCTGACCTTCAACCCTGACTTTTCTGCCATCGCGACGGAGGTCGCCAGCGTGGATTTCTCGTACACCGAAAAAGCGCTCAATGAGAACCGTCCCTTTTTTGTGGAAGGGAGCGGTTTCTTCCCGTGGCGTCGCATGTTCTACTCGCTCCGCGTGCCGCAGCTCAACGCGGGCGCGAAAGCGTTCGGGCGGTTCGGCGCGTTGGAGTATGGCGTATTGGCAGGCGAATATGAGCGTCGAGATCGCAAAGCGCAGTTTGCGGTAGGGCGAACCCGTTATCGCTTTAACCCGCAGTCGTATCTGGGATTGATTTTCACTGAGAACACCCTGCCTATCTCGGAGCGTATTGTGGGGTTTGAGGGGGCGATTGGGCAGCTTTCAGGAGGCGGCGAGTGGCAACTGTACGCGACCCATGCGCGTCTCTCGGCGGCGCAAGAGGGTACCTATACCGTAATTTACCTCTATCGGAGCGCGCCGCCCGGGCAACTGGGGTTTAACCTGGACTATACCGATATCTCGCCGGGCTATGCCCCCTCGCTGGCGTTCGTGCCGGAACGCGGCTGGCGCGGTTTCGAAGCGGAGCTAAACTATACCGACCAGCCGGTCAACTCCTCACTGCTTCGCTGGAACGCCGAGCTGGAATTCGAGACGCGACGACGCTATGTGGGCGGGCTGCTGGATGAGCGCGTCAGCATCGGCGGTAAAGCCCTGTTCCGCAACCATGCCACTCTGGGGGTGCAGGTGAATCTCCTGCGCCGACCGCCCCACAATGACCGCACGCTCAACCTATCGGTGGGCTGGAACACGCGCGACGCCTACCGCAACGGCGCAATCGCGTATCAGTTCGGCGACCAGAACGGCGGGCGCAGCGTCTACTGGAGCCTCGAACAGCGACTGGAGCCGCTTCCCCGATTCCGGCTTGGCTTCCGACTGGAGCAGCTGCGCATCACCTACGCGAACCGCCCGCGCGACATGGCAGATCAGGCAATCCTGACCCTCAACTACGAAATCGATCCGGAGCGCGTGGTGGGGCTACGCTGGGTCAGCACCCATCTGGAGTTCGACAGGCGTGTACGCTCTACCGATAACCTGTATCTGACCTATTTACAGCGCCTGCGTTCGGGTCAGGAGTTGTATCTGCTGTGGGGCGCGCCGAACGCCAGTCGCACACAAAACCGCTTGGCGGTGAAGGTGGTATCGCCTCTCAGTTTTTGATACCCTGCGCGGGCAACTTTTCTTCGGACGCGCCCTGCCGCACGAGCGGGACGCCGATGCTTGCATAGAACGCATAAATCTCTCAAAGGTAAAATCGTCTCCAAACTGTCGTGCAGGCCTGAGTAAACCCCCTCCTTTAGGTTCCCCCTAC
>CAYYCA010000348.1:0-2462 GCA_964470265.1 uncultured Fimbriimonadales bacterium
CCTGCGAGGTTCGGCTGCACGGCGTTGGGCAGCACGGTCCAGAAGCCGCGTCCGATGGCGGAGGCAGCGTTCGGGTACGACACATACTGCCCTGTGCTGGGATCGTAGGTTGCCCACTGGTTGTTCTGGAAGCCGAAGATAGGTTGCAGATCAGGCGCGTCGGGCTGTAGCGGAACGCCCAGCAGGTGCAGCCCTGCGCTGAACTGGGGCGCTTGCCCCATGCGGATGACGGCGACAGGTTGGTCGCTCAGTGGGGCGATATTGCCCACGCGGTCTACTGCACGAGTGAGAATCCGCGTCTCGTCGCCGAAACGTCGGGCGCGTACCAAGACTGTGCCCGTCTCACTGCGTTCGCCCGCAGCACGGGTTTGCCCGATGCGGCGGGCGTTCTCGCCCTCCTGCGCCCAAATCTCCACCTCCGCCACGCCCGAAGCGTCGTCAGTGGCTTGCCAGCTCAACTGCGCCTTGGTTTCGGGGACGCTGCTGGCGGGTAGTTGCACCACGACGCTGGGCGGGTTCTTGTCCAGCGTGATGGTATGCGCGTTGGTGACAATCGGCGCATTCACGCCCAGGTGCGGGTCGAAGATAATCGTGGCGCGGTTGACGAACTGGGTTCCTGACGAAGTGTTGCCCAGCGGGCGGATACGGAAGGTCACGCTGCCCTCGCCTTGCGGCGGGTTCTGATTGGGCGGCAGGAAGCCCTGCTCGTAGTAGTCGCCTGTGTTCGGGTCGATGCCTTTGAAGCGCACGCGCAGAGTGCGCCTGTTCGCATCTAACTCGCTGCGTACCTGCACAATCACGGGTTTGGCGGGGCGCATGTCGAGGTCGAGGTTCAACTGGGTTGTACCGTCGGGCAGGGCGCGTTGAAGCTCGCCTACTTGCACGCCCAGAAACTCCAGCGTGCTGAGATCCAGCCCTTCGGGCAGCACATCCTCAATCAACACCTCTTCAGCGCCTGCGGTAGCGGTAGCGAGGTTCTCAAATAGGATTCGATAGGTAATCTGGTCGTCGGCGCGGATGTAGCCGTCCACGCCGCCCGCGCCCTGCTTCTCGTTGGGGTCGTATGAGAAGCCCACATCGGCGCGCTGGCGGGTTTCGACCCGATGCGTGTAAATTTTGCTTATCGTGTCAACTTTTTCCAGACACTCTTTGCCTTTGTCCAGCATCGTCTCGACCGCTTTCTGTGCGATGGAGGTAGGAATACTGGGCAATACCGCGCCAAAGAGTTGATTGAGCAAGTCCGTGTAAGAAATTTCACCCTTCGCGGTTTTGTAGACATAGGGTGCAAGCTGCGACGCAAGGTCGGCGTACCACTCTGCTCGCTCTTCGGGGATACGCCTCGCCAAGTAGTTTGCAAGTCGCGTTTTGAGCAGCTCGGTTGCCGCAGACTCGCCAAGTCCCATCAGATAGTCTGTCGTCACGCCTTGCAAAACACTCTGCAGAAAGCCTTGTTTCGAACCGTCGTCGTACAGAATGCGCATCAACCGGCGAATTTCGCTTTCATCGGGGACATCAAGCCAGTCGTTCGGATCAGGCGAATTGGTCAACTCCTCGACGATGCGTCGACGAATTGCTTGCACCATCACGGAGCTATTGCAAGTCGCGTCGAGCAGCTGATGTCCCAGGTACGAAAGGAGCGTGGTCGTTCCAACGACAGCAACCACTGCCACGACAGGCACACGCCCGCGCAGCACAGGCGGCGCGCTCCGCCCTGTGGGCACAAAGCGTACGCGCACGGTATAATAGGCGTCCCGATGGGGCATCACTGGTTTCAGCACGGCACGGATAGTGTAGTTGTCGGGGGTTAGCGGCAGCTCGCCTGCGTCGACAACAACGCCATCGCCGCGCACAACCTCGTATTCTGCCTTGAACTGCCCCGACTGCAGGACGCTCTCCCGTACGGGGATGGGAAACTCCAGGTAAGGCGTTTCTGGATAGGGTCCGTGGTTGTAGAGATAAATCGTGCCTATCTGGTTCACGCGCCCAGCGCGATAGCCGTTGGGAATCCAGAGGCTGCTTATGACCTCCAGCGTTCCCCCTACAACGCTGTCCGTCCAGTAAGTGGCTGACTCGAGCAGCGGGTGGGTGACTGTGACTCTCATGCCGTCCCAGACAACGCCTCGGAACGCGGTTTCTACGTCCTCGAACTCGACGGTCAGCGAGCCATCCTCGGCAGGCGTAATCCGAGTGGAGACTAGCTCCGTGCGGCTCACCGCATTCCGCGCAGGCAGCGGGACGCGCACCTGCACATCGGGAATCGACGGTTGGATGCGCATTCGAGCGCGCAGCGAACCATACACGGTAAATGGCTGGATCCACTCGAACGATTCGATATAGACCGTTCCTCGGTTGACCTGCAGCGCGTTGGCAATCGTCACGGAACGGCTGTCGGGATAGCGTACCTCCGCATTCCATGCGCCTATGTCTTCCAGTCGGATCGGATAGCGTAGCGTCAGCCAAGT
>CAYYCA010000349.1:0-2452 GCA_964470265.1 uncultured Fimbriimonadales bacterium
CGTAGCGTCGGCGTCCCGCCGACAATCTGCGCTACTTGAAACCTCAACTGATGTTAGAAAAGAGGGCTACCACGCTCAGGTTGAGGGAGGGCGTTGTACTCTTATCAGTCAGCCCCCTCTCCGTAAACGGAGAGGGGGAGCGGGCAGCGTGTGGCGCGAGCGTTCCCCCTTCTCCGCGTGCGGAGAGGGGGGCAAGGGGGGTGAGGTTCGGAAAATCAGGGATGCACATTTGGAGATTGAACTCAGGCGTTGTACCCTTATCAGGAGGGGACAGGGGGTGAGGGCTGCAGTTTGTTTCACTTGACACCCCCAGTCAGTATTACCAAAAAGGATCGTATGCCCTTCGAGGACGCGCATGGTGCGACAGCGTTCTTGCCGTCGCGCACGAACCGATGTCCCAGCGCATAACACGACGGCAGGAATGCCGTCGCACCATGCGGACGATTTTTGTCGGTGAGGACTTACCAAGTGAGGTTTCAGATGTGGTGAGTCGTCGGCGGGGACGCCGACGCTACGAACGCCCTCGCGTAGCGTCGGCGTCCCCGCCGACGACTCACCACATCTGAAACCTATAAATGGTATGATACCGAAAGAGATTCCTCGCTCGCTTCGCTCGGAATGACAGAGCGTTTTTTGCGAGAGTAAATCTGTCATTCCGAGCCGAAGGCGAGGAATCTCAGCATCAGCAGCAACCTGGTTTAGCCGCCCGCTCTCATCCGCAGCGCGGCTTCGTAGCGCGCGTTGACCACATTCCAGTCGATCGCCTGCAGGAAGGCGTCGATGTAGCGGGCGCGCGCCGTCTGGAAGTCCAGATAGTAGGCGTGCTCGTACACATCCATCGCCAGCAGCACTGTGTTGTGCCAGACGGGGAAGGTGTTTTGCGCGTCGCCGATGTAGTTGAACAGGATGCCCTCGTCGTGGTCGTAGGCGAGCCAGACCCAGCCGCGTCCGCCCATGCCCGTCGCCTTGAAGTCTTCCTGCCAGCGTTCGAACGAACCGAAGGCTTTAGCGATGGCGTCGCGTAGCGCGCTGCTTGGCTCGGAACCGCCGCCTCCTATGTTCTCAAAGTAGAGTTCGTGGTTCTTCACGCCGCCAATCGCGAAGGTGTAGTCCACCTTCAGCGAGCGGATGAGGCTATAGGTCTGGTTGCCTTTGCTGAAGTCGTCGGAGGTGAGCTGCGCCAGCGCGCGGCGGATCTCGTTCGTCTTGTTCACATACCCCTGATAGAGTTTGTAGTGTTCCTCGTGCGTCTTGCGCGAGATGCCGAATTTTTCGGTCTCGAACACTTTCTCAGGCAGGGGCTTCGCCGTGTACTCAACAACCTGAATCTCAGCCATAGTGGATACCCTCCTGTTGGTTGGAATAGCCAGCGCGTGAGGAGCCATCATCGCAAAGGCGGTCGTCGCCGCCGCCTGTTGCAGAAACTCCCGACGCGAAAGGCGTTTCGCGCTCATAACGGCAGGATTATACCCGTCATATTACGGTTCTCTGTCCATCCGCGCGACCTCCTCGTAGGTTTCCCGCTCCACGATGACTCGCGCCTTGCCGTGGCGCACGGCGACCATCGCAGGGCGCGGATAGCGGTTATACTGGCTGCTCATCGAGTAGGCATACGCGCCCGTTGTCAGCACGGCGATTACATCGCCGGCGCGGGTCTCGGGCAATAGAGCGCAGTCAATAATCGGGTCGGTCTCGCAATGTTTGCCCAGAATGCGGTAGGCGTGCGTATGCGGCTCCGCCCGACGGCTCACATGCACCGCTGTATAGCGCGCGCCGTACATTTGTGGGCGCGGGTTGTCGGAGACGCCGCCGTCCACAATTAGGTATTCGCGTGGCAGGTTTGGGTGGTCATGCGGGATTTGCTTCACTGCGCCCACGCGATAGAGCGTGACGCCCGCCTCCGCAATCAGCGAGCGTCCCGGCTCCACGCCGAGCGCAGGTTCAGGGTAGGCATATGCGCGACACGCCTCGCGCAGCGCGCTCACGAGCGTCTGGGCGTATTCCTGTACCGAGGGCGGCTGGTCGTCAGGCGTATAACGCACGGCTAACCCCCCGCCAATATTCAGCAGGGACGCGACATAGCCGTAGCGTTGCCGAACCGCGTGCGCGAATTCCACCATCGCCCGCGCCGCCGCCGCGAACGCGCTCAGGTCGCTAATCTGCGAGCCGATATGACAGTGGAACCCCGTAAGCCGAAACTGGGGGCTGTCCAGCACGCTCTCTACAGCGCGGTAGGCGTCGCCGTTGAGCAGATGGAAGCCGAACTTGCTGTCGCGCTGTCCCGTGCGGATGAGCGGATGTGTATCGGCGTCCACTTCGGGGGCGATGCGGATCAAGATAGGAAAACCCTCACCCCCCGTCCCTCTCTCCCACGGCGTGGGAGAAGGGGGGGCAAACTCCCCCTCTCCCACGCCGTGGGAGAGGGGGACAGGGGGTGAGGGCAACAGCGATT
>CAYYCA010000350.1:0-2452 GCA_964470265.1 uncultured Fimbriimonadales bacterium
GGTTCAGCCAGAACTGGTTCTCCTCGCCCGCAAAACCGAAGTGGAGGATGCGGATACCGAACTGTGTGGGGACAATCAGCTCCCACACGCCGTTCGCCAGGTGAAGGCAGTTTCGCCAGCCTGCGTAGTCCTTCTCCTGAAAGCGCCACATAATCCGTAGTTTCCTCACTGCGCTTGGCAGAAAAGCGCCGTCGCAGCCAGTTCAGCACGCCTAAGCATACCCAATAGCAGGCGCGCCCCTGCAAGTCAAGCGACGCCGCGTCCGCTGGCGCGCTTGCGCTTACCGTATCAGGCGCAGCTGATCACGCACGGATCACGTCGTTTGGTGGAGTTGGGGTGAGCGTTGCAGTTGGACATCATTTCTTGCAAACGGGAGTGAGGAGAATCTTCCTGTCCAGCGCTCCCTAACTTGACAATACTCCACTCAAGTCAGGTATAATGCTCCCGCTCAAAAAAATGGGAACTCATGCCTGACACAGGAAGTATCAATTCCTGTGGAAGTTGACCGCAGTGAACCAAAATAATCATGGAGGACAGCGACTATGGGTAAGGTTGTGGGTATCGACTTAGGTACGACGAACTCGGTGATTGCGGTACTGGAGGGCGGCGAGCCTGTCGTGATTCCGACCGCAGAGGGGGGACGCCTGTGCCCGTCGGTGGTGGGCTTCACCAAGACGGGCGAGCGACTGGTGGGCGCGCCCGCCAAGCGACAGGCGGTCGTGAACCCCGAGAACACGATTTTCTCCATCAAACGCTTCATCGGGCGACGCTACGACGAGGTGGAAGATGAGCGTAAGCGCGTGCCGTATAAGGTGGTCGCCGACAGTAAGGGCGACGCCGCCGTGTATATCCCCGCGCTCGATAAGACCCTGCGCCCTGAAGAGATTTCGGCGATGGTGCTGCAGAAACTGAAAGCCGACGCCGAAGCCTATCTGGGCGAGAAGGTGGACGCGGCGGTGATTACCGTGCCCGCCTACTTCAACGACGCACAGCGCACCGCCACCAAGAACGCGGGCGAAATCGCAGGGCTGAAGGTGCTGCGTATCATCAACGAGCCGACCGCCGCCGCGCTCGCCTACGGACTGGATAAGAAGACCAACGAGACGATTCTGGTGTTCGACCTCGGCGGCGGCACCTTCGATGTGTCGATTCTGGAAGTGGGCGACGGCGTGTTCGAGGTGAAGTCCACCTCGGGCGACACACACCTCGGCGGCGACGACTTCGACCAGCGCATCGTGGACTACCTCGCCGACGAGTTCAAGAAAGAACACGGCATCGACCTGCGGCAGGATCGGCAGGCGCTACAACGCCTCAAGGAAGCCGCCGAACGTGCAAAAATCGAGCTCTCCAGCGTGACCACCACCACGATTAACCTGCCGTTCATCACGGCGGACGCAAGTGGGCCCAAGCACCTCGATATGACGCTCACCCGCGCGAAGTTCGAAGACCTCTGCGCCGACCTGTTCGAGCGGCTCAAGGGTCCCATCTTCCGTGCGCTGGAGGACGCGGGGCTAAAGCCGAGCGATGTGGACGAGGTGGTGCTGGTGGGCGGCTCCACGCGCATCCCCAAAGTGCAGGAGATGGTGCGCCAGATTACGGGCAAGGAGCCGCACAAAGGCGTGAACCCCGACGAGGTGGTGGCGGTCGGCGCGGCGATTCAGGCAGGCGTGCTGGCAGGCGAGGTCAAGGACATCGTGCTGCTCGATGTCACCCCGCTCTCGCTCGGTATTGAAACCAAGGGCGGCATCTTCACCGTGCTGATTCCGCGCAACACCACGATCCCGACGCGCAAGAGCGAAATCTTCACCACCGCCGCCGATGGGCAGACCAGCGTGGAGGTGCGCGTCTACCAAGGCGAGCGTCCGATGGCGCGCGACAACAAACTGCTCGGCGTGTTCCACCTGGATGGCATTCCGCCCGCGCCCGCTGGCGTGCCGCAGATTGAGGTGACCTTCGACATCGACGCAAACGGCATCCTGCAGGTGTCGGCGAAGGATCTTGGCACGGGGCGACAGCAGAGCATTCGCATTACCGGCTCTACCAACCTCACGCGCGAGGAAGTGGAGCGCATGGTGCGCGAAGCGGAAGCGAACGCCGAGCGCGACCGCCAGCTGCGTGAGCAAGCCGAGCAGCTCAACCGCGCCGAGCGACTCGCCATCGAGACCGAGCGACTGCTCAAAGAGCAGGGCGAGCAAATCAGCGCGAGCGACCGCGAACGCGCCGAGAGCCTGATTCGAGACATTCGGGAGGCAATCCAGCAACAGAACGCCGAGCGCGCCATCAGCCTGATGAGCGAGCTGGAGAGCCTGACCTATCGCATCACCGAGCAGCTCTACCAGCAGCGCACGGCAGGCGCGACGGCAGGCACAACTGGTACAACCACCTCGCCCGGCGGCGATGATGTCATCGACGCCGAATATCGCGAAGAGAAATAAATGTAGCACGGGCGTCC
>CAYYCA010000351.1:0-2436 GCA_964470265.1 uncultured Fimbriimonadales bacterium
GCGGCGAGTTTGCCTGCGATTTCGCGGAACGCCTGCGCCTGCGCGGAATCGGGCGCGGCAATTACAGCAGGCTGACCCGAATCGCTGGCGACGCTCACCATCGGATCCAGCGGTACTGACCCCAGGAACGGCGCGCCGAGCTTCTCGGCGAACACGCGCGCGCCTGGACCAGGGAAAATCGCCGTGCGCTCGCCGCAGTGGGGGCACACGAACTCCGCCATGTTCTCCACCACGCCCAGAATCGGCGCGTTCAGCCGCCTGAAGAGCGCGACCGACTTGCCCGCAATCGACGCCGCCACCGCCTGCGGGGTCATCACAATCACCACGCCCGTGAGGGGCACGATTTGCGCAGTAGTCATTGGCGCGTCGCCCGTACCCGGCGGCAGGTCTACCAGCAGGTAGTCCAGCGCGCCCCAGCGCACATCGGCAAACAGCTGGCGCACTGTGCCCGCCACAATCGGACCGCGCCACATCGCCGCCTGGTCTTCCTCCAGCAGGAACCCGATCGACATCACCGACACGCCGTAGCGCCGTATCGGGATAATCTGCCCCGACTCCACCAGCGGATGCTCGCCCTGACAGCCCAGCATTTTGGGGATGCTGGGACCGTAAATATCGGCGTCCAGCAGCCCCACCTTCGCGCCCGATTGCGCCAGCGCGACCGCTAGATTCACCGAGACCGTCGACTTACCCACACCCCCCTTGCCACTGGCGATGGCGATTACATGCTTCACTTCGGGCAACAAGTCTTCGGGGGCGACGCTGCGCCCGCGCACCTGCGCCGTCATCTCCACATTCACCGCCGACACGCCCGGAATCTGCGCAATCAGCCGCTCGGCTTCCGCCTTCATCTGGTCTTTCACGGGGCAGGCGGGCGTGGTGAGTTCGATCACCGCCTTCACCGCGCCGTCGCAAATCACCACATCCTTCACGAACCCCAGCGATACGATGTCGCGGTGCAAATCGGGGTCTACAATATTCCTCAGGGCGTCCAATACGTGTTCGCGCGTTACCATAGGCATCGTCGGTCTCCTGCGCCAATATTTAGCGTGGCTAAATTATACCCGACGCTGCCTCCCGCTCAATCTTTTCCCGCTCTTGTTCGCTCAGGTGGATTTGAACCTCCGCGTCGGCGAGCTGCACGACGGTATGCTCCTCGCTGTTGCGCAGCTGCTCGATGAGTTCATCAATCTTTTCAGGCGTGAGGCGGCGGCAGTAGATGTCGCCGACCTGCATCACGGGCGCGTCGCCGCAGTTGTTCAAACACTCCACTTCCGTCAGTGTGAACAGCCCGTCAGGCGTCGTCTCGCCCAGCTTAATCCCCAGTTTCTGCTCCAGATACTCCAGAATCCGATACGCCCCGCAAAGCATGCATGTCAGGTTCGTGCAGACCTCCAGCATATACTTGCCGACGGGCGCTTTGTTATACATCGTGTAGAAGGTCGCCACGCCCTCCACCTCAGCATAGGAGCGTCCGAGTCGATAGGCGACTTCAGCAATCGCGTCGGCGGTCAGATGCCCTCCGTACTCGCGCTGCGCAATCCACAGGGCGGGCAACATCGCCGATTTTTTGTCGGGATAGTGCGTGAATAACGCTTCCAGCTCCTTGACGGCGCGCTCCGAGAAGCGCAGGTTCAGCTCTTCAGGGCGCGGCGGCCTCGGACGCTCGGTAATGCGAATAATTGGCTCTTGCATAGCGAAGGAATTATACTCGCTATCGGAGACGCCCTTGCAATCGTAGGGGTCGTTCAGGTATAGTCATATCGCTGTGCCGTACCGACTGCGCCTATGGCTGCTGCTGTTCGTCGCCCTGCTCAACAGCGGGGGGATGGGCTACTGGGTCTGCCACGACCAGGTGCGCAGCGGCAGTTTCTGGCTCAAAGTCTGCAGCGAGGATATCAGCGCGCCGTGGAGCGTCAGTTCACCCGCGCCAACGGACGACTGCATGCGCTTGGATGTCCGCGCGTGCGACTGCCATTTTGTGTCGATTGATGTGCCGCCGCCCAACGCGCCCTGTTATGAGGCGACGATTGTCTGGGGCGATGCGCCCCTGTTCGCTGCGCCGTTGCTGTGCGCCCACGCGGCGATTCGACAAGCCTGTGTACCGTATAGTTTAGCCCCACCCCCTCAAAACCCTCACACTGAAGCCCCCACTTTCCGCGCCCCACCTGCGAGCTAACTCCGTCCGTAGCACGGGTGTCCCGCCCGTGCTAATAGCGCACGGACGTCCCCGTCCGTGTTAGCGAAGTATTTCCCCTAATCTGATTACTATGTTTGCTTGGGCTGGAAGCTCAAGCCACGCGCAGTTGCACGGGCGTCCCGCCCGTGACCCTTGAGCGAGACGCTCAAGCCACGCGCGTCGCACGGGCGTCCCGCCCGTGACCCTTGAGCGAGACGCTCAAGCCACGCGCAGTTGCACGGGCGTCCCGCCCGTGA
>CAYYCA010000352.1:0-2373 GCA_964470265.1 uncultured Fimbriimonadales bacterium
TTTAAGGAGGCAAGGTATGGTTGACACCAGCGATTTCCGCAGTGGGTTGAATATTATTTTAGACGACGAAATTCATACGATACTGGACTATCAGCAGTCGCATCAGGGGCGCGGCAGCGCGATTGTGCGGGCGCGCCTGAAACGCCTGCGCGACGGCGCGATTTTCGAGCGCACCTTCAAATCGGGCGAGCGGTTCCCGCAGGCGTATCTGGAGCGCAAGCAGATGCAGACCCTCTACCGCGACGGCGACGAGTGGGTCGTGATGGACACGCACACCTTCGACCAGGTTCATGTACCTGTGTCCCAGTTCGGCGAGGGCGCGAAGTTCCTCAAGGACGGCATGGATGTGTATTTGCTCTACTACAACGACCAGATTGTCGGCGCGGATGTGCCCGACTTTGTGGAACTCGCGGTGGCGGAGACCGACCCGAACTTTCGGGGCGACACGGCGTCGGGCGGCTCAAAGCCCGCGAAGCTCGAAACGGGCGCCGTGATTCAGGTGCCGTTTCATATTGAGGTGGGCGATATCCTCAAAGTGAACACGCGCGAAGGGGTCTATGTGGAGCGCGTGCGCAAGGGCGGCTAATCGCCCGTGAGAGTCTGCTTCACTTTGGCGGAGAGTTGCGCCATCGTGAACGGCTTGGCGAGGAACTCCACGCCGGGCTTTAGCTCGCCCTGCTCGATAATCGCGTTTTCGGTGTAGCCTGAGACGAACAGCACTTTCATCGCGGGGTGCATTACGCTCAGGGCGCGCGCCAGCTCTGCGCCCCGCATCTCAGGCAACACGATGTCGGTGATGAGCAGGTCAGGCGTGTTGACCGCAGCGAGCCGCAGCGCCTCCTGCGGACGACTGGCTTCCAGCACGGTGTAGCCCAGCATCCGCAGCATTTCGCCCATTGTCTGGCGCACATCGTCGTTGTCTTCGACCACCAGAACCACGCCGCTGCCGGGTTGCATCGGCGCATCCGCCGTGCGCTCAGGCAACGGCTCGGCGGCGTCCTCGATGCGCGGCAGATAGATTTTGAAAGTGGTTCCCTTGTTCGGCTCGCTGTAGACCCAGATATGCCCGCGCGCCTGATTGACAATCCCATGCACCGTCGCCAGTCCCAGCCCTGTGCCTCCGCCGCCCATCCGCGCTGAATAAAACGGCTCGAAGATGTGTGGTAGGTGTTCGGGCGCAATGCCATGTCCCGTGTCAGTCAGGCTGATTAGCACATACTCGCCCGGCTGCACGCCCCAGTGCTGCTCGACATATGCTTCGTCCAGCACAATATTCTGTGTCTCGATAATGAGCTTTCCCCCATCCGGCATCGCCTGCCGCGCGTTCGAGGCGAGGTTCATCAGCACCTGCTCCACCTGCACAGGGTCGGCGCGGACATTGCCCGTCTGCTCGTCCAGAAAACAGTGCAGTTCCACATCCTCGCCCAGCACACGCTGCAGGAAAGGGGTGAGCTGCTGGAGATGCTCCTTCACGCTCATCGCCTGCGGGGCAATCATGCGCCGACGGGCGAACGCGAGCAGCTGATTTACCAGCTGGCTGGCGCGCTCGACCGCCTGCAAGATATGTTCCAGATTCGCGCGCGCGGGGCTCGATTCGGGGAGTTGTATCAGCGCGAGTTCTGCAAAGCCGCTAATCGCCGCCAGCATGTTATTAAAGTCGTGTGCGATGCCGCCCGCAAGCCGCCCGATGCTCTCCATGCGCGTTGCTTGCTCGACCTGATCCTGCAATCGCTGGATCTCTGTAATATCCACTGCCAGCCCCAGCACGCCTTCGACTCCATCGTCTACGCTGCGCAGCGGCTCGAGGCGCACCTGATAGAGCCGCTTGCCCCACTGGAACTCGAACTCGACCGACTCGCCCTGCAGGGCGCGCCGATGCTGCTGAATGGGCAGAAAATCGGGGTCTGCCGTCTCAAAATAGTCCATCAAGGAGAGACCCACGAGTTGGTTTTCTCTAAGTCCCAGCGCGCTCAGTCCCGCGCCTAACGAGGAGGTAAAGCGAAGTTCGCGATCCACCGTCCACATAATCGCGGGCAACTGGCTCAGGATTAAGCGCAGCCGCTGTTCCGATTGCTGGGCGGTCGCCTCAGCGTCCGAAGACTTCGGTCTATCGTCCATAAATTGTCCTTCGCGCCCAGAGTCGCGGAACAGCTCCTCAAAGCCATTGCGCAGAGGCGGGACGCTTTACCGCACCATGATACCTAACCATATCGCCTCACTTGTGGACTGAATAGCAGGAATCTGTATGATGAATCAGAATCAAATACAACACAGCAACGGTTTGCGCGCTCGCTAAGGTCAAAAGTTAGCAGATTGTTTGTGAAAAACAGGAGTCAAGCAATGCGATACGACAAGTGGTTTCTGGGTCTAAGA
>CAYYCA010000353.1:0-2371 GCA_964470265.1 uncultured Fimbriimonadales bacterium
TCGTAGCGTCGGCGTCCCGCCGACGATTGGCACGACTTGAAACCTCAGTTGGTATTACTTTGCCTCGCGCTCGCGCAGACGCAAGGTCATCAGGAGTCCCGCGATTGTCTTGGAGTCCTTAATCCGCCCCTCCAGAATCATCGTCTCCACCTCCTGCAGGGGCGTGGGTACCAGTTCCACCAGTTCATCCTCGTCGAGCTGTTGCGCGGTGGGGGCTAAATCTTCCGCGAGGTAGACATGCAGCACCTCCTGCGAGTAGCCTGGCGCGAGGTACTGGCTAAACAGTTTACGCAGTTGACGCGCGGTGTAGCCCGTCTCTTCTTCCAGTTCCCGACGGGCGCACTGATCGGGCGGCTCGTCTGGCTCCAGCGTCCCTGCGGGGATTTCTAACAGCGTCTCGCCCACCGCCTGACGGTACTGACGGACGAGCAGCACCGTGTCGTTGTTCAGCAGCGGCACAATTGCCACCGCGCCCCGATGTTCGACGATTTCGCGCCGCGCAGTGCGTCCGCTTGGCAGGCGCACAGTGTCGATGCGCAGCGTCACCACACGCCCACGGTAGATAATATGGCTCTCGACCAGTTCTTCTCTGAGTTGCATGGGTCACTCCTGCTTGAGCAGCGTCTTTTGGGTACGCGCCTTGAGGCGCAGCCACTGCCAGGCATCCTCTAAAGTGGGGGGGCGCACATAGATTGCTCGGATGTTGCCATAGCCCTCCTGCAGCAGGCGCAGGGCGAGGGCGTCGGGGGCGTGCAGGCGGAGGCGATAGCCGTCGGGCAGTCGCTCCACGCGCAGCTCGACTTCCCCTACCGCTTCCAGAATCGGTTCCGGGTCGCGCGCCTCGATCTCGATTTCCGTTGCTTCCTGCTCGGCAATCAGGCGTTCGGGCGCGTCGTCGGCAATCAGGCGTCCTTCGTCGAGCATCAGCACCCGGTCGGCGCGTTCGGCGATGGCGGGGTCGCGCGTGCTGAACAGCACCGCCGCGCCGAACCGACAGCGGTCGTCCAGTTCGTTCCACAGGCGGCGTCGGCGTTCGAAATCCGCGCCGTCGAACGGGTCGTCCAGTAAATAGAGAGGTGTCTGCTGCACGAGTGCGCCGCCCACGCGCAGCATATGGCGCTGTCCGTCTGAGAGTTCGCCCAGAGGCGTCTCCATGCGTTCGCCCAGCCCCAGCACTTCGAGCATATAAACGGCGCGCGTGAGCGAGGGGGCGTAGCGTTTGAGAAAACTCAGCGGCGTCGCCGTGCGCAGCGCGCGTCCTTCGGGCAAATCGGGCATTATAGCAAAATCGGCGACCTCGAGCCGCCCGTCTTCCAGCGCCGCTTCGCCCGCAATCAACGCCAGCAGCAGGCTCTTGCCCGCGCCCGACGGACCGAACAGCGCGACCAGCTCGCCTCGCTCCAGGGTGAAGCGCATCGGATGGATCCACACGCCGCTGCGTTGCGCCGACTCGATCCCCTCCGCCCGCAACACGACGCGCTCCGTCGCCATACCTATCGCACCACTTCAGGGTTGGTCTGCGCCATCGCCGCCAGCGCTTGCTCGGCGAACTGCTTGATCTCCTCGCGGTCGCGCTCCGGGTTGCCGCTGGAGGTTTTCAGGAACCGTACGAAGTAGGCGCGCTGTTGATCCATGCCTGACAGACGCGCCAGCAACAGAAAGATACGCGCTGACGAGGTGTCCGTGCGGTAGCCCATCGGCGTCGAGTAGAAGTAAATCCCCACTGCTTGCCGATTGCCTTCCATCGAGACCAGTCGCACGAAGCTGGCAGGGATGGTCGTCTCTTTGCCAGGCACTTGGAGTTCCATCTCGCTGGTTTCGGCGAACCGCCAGTTTTGCACACGGAAGCAGACCTGCGGGTTATGGAACGCGCCTGTGTGCGAGCCGCCGATAATCGAGAGGTCTGCTTGGTCGCCACTAGGGTTCACATAAATTCGCGCGACATACTCGTCGGGCTTGAGTTCGTGGAACGCGGATTCGGACATCTGGTATTCCTCAATCATCGTCCATTCGCCCAGCACCTGCGGGATTTTGTGCAGCGTTTTGCCTGCTTCCAGCGGTTTGGGACGGGGCATGAACTGAACTGCCAGCACCAATCCAATCGTCAGGAACATCAAGACAAATACAGGCGCGCCGAAGCGTTTCCAGTCCATCGGCGGCGCGGGGATGGGTTGCACTGGGGCTTGGGCTTTTCCGTCAGTGGCTTGGGCGTCCCCGCCCAAGCGCGGCTCACCCCCTGTGGCTTGGGCGTCCCCGCCCAAGCACAGACGCATCGTGGCTTAGGCGTCCCCGCCCAAGCACAGACGCATCGTGGCTTGGGCGTCCCCACCCAAGCGCAGGCGCATCGTGGCTTGGGCGTCCCCGCCCAAGC
>CAYYCA010000354.1:0-2369 GCA_964470265.1 uncultured Fimbriimonadales bacterium
CGCTGTACCTACTGAGCGGACGCCTGTTTTAGGTACTCCACCGCCCGCTGCAGCACCGGGTCAGCAGACTGTCGAAACATTTCGCGCGTGAGTTCCACCTCAATATCGGGCTTCACGCCTGCGCCCTCGATGCGGTTCTTGCGCGCCGTCTCATAGTCCGCCAGCACGCACTGGAGGTAGCCCCCGTGCGGCAGCTGCACGATTTTGGACGGCAACGCCTTGCCGGGCGTCGGGCGTCCGATAATCACGGCGCGTTTCGACTCCTGCAAGCCCGCTGCCAAAATCTCCGCTGTGGAGACCGAGAACTCGTCCACCAGCACCACCACGGGTTTGCGGTAGTTGGGATTCTGCGGATAGGCGACGATACCGAAAGTGCCGTCGCGCAGGCGCATAATGCCCAGCGTCGTCTCGCGTTGCACTAAGTGCCCCATCACGCCGCCCGCCATCAGCCCGATACCGCCGATGTTCTCGCGTAGGTCGATAATCAGCCCGTCCGTGTTCGCCATTTCGCGCAGGCGTTGGGGCAGCTCGCGCATCACAGGCGGGAAGAAAGCGTTGAAGGCGAGGTAGCCGATGTTGCCGGGCAGGATACGGCTTTCGACCTGCACGCGGATTTCGGGTAGGAAGCCGAACTGCACGCGCTCGCCCCGCGCCGCCTCGCGCGTCAGGACAACGGTATGCTCCTTGTCGTCTAAATCGCGATAGCGGATACGCGCCTCGCTGCCCCTGCGCCCGCTCAGGAACGCCCGAAACGCCAGATACGCCTCGAACCGCTCCTCCACAGGGGGCAGGTTGCGTTCGCGAATGCGCTTGAGAATCTGTTCCGTGTCTATATCGTCAATCTGGAGTATCTCCGCGCCTGTGGGGACGCCCATTCGCGCCGCGGGCGAGCCTGCCCGCACGCGCGTCACGACGGGGCGACCTTCCACCAGCTGCACGGTCAGCCCCGTCTCGCCGTCAGACAGCCGAGTGCGCGCCTCCTCCTGCGCCACGAACGCGCCGGGCGGAATCACCCCGAAATGCGACTGCTTCAACTCGCCTAACATCTGGTTCAGCACGGTGTAAAACTCGTCGTCGGTCTTCGCCGCGCGGGCTTTTGGTTCATACTGCGCCCGCACGGCGTTCCAGTCCACGCCGCCGAGTTTGGGGTCATAGTGCGAGCGTTGCACCTCCTCCCAAACGAACTGGAACACTTCCTGCCGTTGCGCCTCGCTGAGCCGTTGGCTGTTGGCGCAGGCGGCAAGCGCAAACAGGGGCATTAGCAGCGACACTCTACGGAGCCAACCGATTCGAGCCAGTGGTTTCATCGAGAAAGGTATACCTCAAAACTGGTACTTTTATGGAGAAACAGGCGTTGGATTGGCACGCAAGTTGCTCCGAGAGTCAGCACAACCAACTTGTAGGAGGTGTGATTTATGCGAATCACCAAACAAGTGGTGGGGATTTTAGCAGGTATCGGACTGTCGCTGAGCGCCGCGAACGCCTTAAGCGTGTACGGCAATGACTGGCGACTACGCGTGAGCGGAACTGTTTCTGTGCCAGCACTGGGATACTCTCAAGCGATTAGCATTAACCGACTGGTAGCGATTGTTCAGCCCAGCAGCTCTGCCTACGATCTGCTCATCGGTTTGCCTGCGGGGTTCAATCCTTCAACGGTACAACTGTCAGGCACGCTTAACACCGCGCCGACGCCTGCAACGACGCTCCTTATTGGGGGCTATCCGCTGATTGAGGTTCCTGCGGGAGTGATTTCGGGGCTGCCTGCACTGCGTCTGAACGGCGTCGCAGGGGTTGCCAACGGCGATGTTGTTGGGGTAAACAACGCTGTGAACGAAGCCTACGGACCGCGCGTTTGGCGTATTGTGAACAACGCGGATACGAACTTCGTTGCGGTAGGGTATGTGGAGGCGGAGTTCAGCCCTGGCAACTGGACTAATGTAGGCCCGGCGTTCTTCAACATCACTTCGTGGGAGTTGATACGCCCTGTGCCAGAGCCTGCCAGCATCATTGCGCTGGGCACGGCGTTGACGGGGCTAATCGGGCTGCGCCGCCGCGCCCGTCGATAAAGCACCTCCTTTGCGGGTGTCTCAAGGAAAAGTCTGTTGAGTATCCTACCAAGCCACCCCTCGCCACAGGCGGGGGGATTTTTTATATCAACTGAGGTTTCAAGTCGTGCAAATCGTCGGCGGGGACGCCGACGCTACGCGAAGCGCGTCCGTAGCGTCGGCGTCCCGCCGACGATTTGCACGACTTGAACTCCTGATAGATATTATACCATTCGCAAGAAAAACGCGAAACAGGGAAATTTTTGCCTTGTCTAATACCAACTGAGGTTTCAAGTGCATCGTCGGCGGGACGCCGACGCTACG
>CAYYCA010000355.1:0-2346 GCA_964470265.1 uncultured Fimbriimonadales bacterium
GGCCACCATGTGTGGAACGGAACCAGCGGCAACTTCACCGCGAACGCCAGCGCGAAGCCCAGAAAGAGCCATGTCTCCATGTCGCCAGGCAAGCCCCGCTCCCACACAAACGCCTGCAGACGCGGCAACTCGAAGGTAAGCAGATTAAAGTTTTTCTGATACTCAAACGCCAGCACGATGGACGCAATCAGCATAAAAAGCGAACCGAAAAAGGTGTAGAGGAAAAACTTCAACGCCGCCGCGGCGCGGTCGCGCCCACCCCACAGACTAATCAGAAAATAGGACGGTACCAGCGTCAGCTCGAAAAACACATAGAACAGGATTAAATCCAGCGCCATGAACACGCCCAGCAGCGCGCTCTCCAGCACGAGCATCCAGATGAGAAACTCGCGAACGCGCTCCTGCACATTGAACGAGAGCGCGACGGCGAACACGCTTAGCAGCGCGGTCAACCCCACCAGCCACAGACTGACCCCGTCGATGCCCAGAAAGTAGCTCACGCCGTAATCGGGCAACCATGCGAACTGCTCTACGAACTGATAGCCCGTGATATTCGGATTGAAGCCCAGAAACAGCACGCCCGCCATGCCCAGCGTGATCAGGGTAATCGTGAGCGCGACGGCGCGGGCAACCAGATCCTGCCCCTTTGGAACCAGCATCAGCAGGAACGCCCCAATCAGAGGCGTCCAGAGCGTCCAGCTCAGCGCCAGCGTTGTCCAGTCCATGACGCGGGGAATTGTACCTGACGCGAACGCGCTCGATAGAGGGTATAATTTAGCCACGCTAAATGACAGGAGGTATCCTAACGAGTTATGAGCTACCCGTGCTATATGCGCCTGCCGCATGAGTTGCAACAGGCGACGGAAATTGTTGACCTGATTGGCTACACGCCGCTGATTCGTCTGCGGCGTGTAGCGCGTCATCTGCCTGAAAGCGTCGAAATTTACGGCAAGGCGGAGTGGTTCAACCCAGGCGGCTCCGTGAAGGATCGCCCTGCGTGGAACATCGTGCGCACGGCGATCGAGCGGGGCGAGTTGCGACCGGGCAAGCGCCTGCTCGACGCCACTTCGGGCAACACGGGAATCGCGTTCGCGATGATTGGCGCGGCGCTGGGGTTCGGCGTCACGCTCTGCATGCCCGCGAATGTAAGCGAGGAGCGCAAGCGCATCCTCAAAGCCTACGGCGCGGAGGTGATTTTCACCGACCCGCTGGAAAGCTCCGACGGCGCAATTCGCATGGCGCGCCAGCTCTATGCCGAGAACCCCGACCGCTACTACTACGCTGACCAGTATAACAACCCGGCGAACTGGCAGGCGCACTACGAGACCACGGGCGTCGAAATCTGGCAGCAGACCGAAGGGCGCATCACGCACTTCGTGGCGGGGCTGGGCACGACGGGCACTTTCGTCGGAGTGGGTCGACGCCTGCGCGAATATAACCCCGACATTCAGCTCATCTCGCTGCAGCCCGACTCGCCCTTTCACGGGCTGGAGGGGTTGAAACATCTGGAGACGGCAATTGTGCCGGGCATCTACGACCCCACCTTAGCCGACGCGAACTTGGAAATCAGCACAGAGGACGCTTATCGGATGGCGCGGCGGCTGGCGCGCGAGGAAGGGCTGCTGGTGGGCGTTTCCGCCGCCGCGGCGGTCGTCGGCTCGCTGCGCGTCGCGGAACAGATTGTGCGTCAAGCCGAAGCGATGGGCGAAGAACCCCGCGCTGTCATCGTCACCATCCTGTGCGACAGCGCGGACAAGTACCTCTCCGAGCGATTCTGGGACGACGAGACGCTATGAGAATCGTCTTCACTCCCGAAGCCGAGTTGAACCTGCGCGACCATGCCCGCGCGGAGTATCCTCACGAATGCTGTGGCGCGCTGCTCGGACGCGAAGAGGGGGATACCCGCCTCGTGGAGCAGGTCATCCGCCTGACTAACGAGCGCACGGAGGCGCGTGAACGGCGATTTTATGTCAGCCCGCAGCAGGTGCTGATGGCAGAGCGACGCGCCCGCGAACTGGGGCTGTTGCTGCTGGGATTCTACCATTCGCACCCTGACCACCCCGCCGTCCCCTCGGAGTATGACCGCGAACACGCCCTGCCGTATTACTCCTACCCGATTCTTTCTGTGCTTCAGGGCGAGCCTACCGAGCTACGCTCGTGGCGACTTAGAGAAGACCGCTCCGGGTACGAGGAGGAGGCGATAGAGCGTGGGACTCCCTAAATAAAATAAGTCCCCCCTCCCACGAAAAAAATCATCCTCTGGTACGGCGGCGTCTCCGCCGTCGCGTTGTAATACCAATCGAGAGTTCAATTAGTGCCAATCGTCGGCGGGACGCCGACGCTACG
>CAYYCA010000356.1:0-2332 GCA_964470265.1 uncultured Fimbriimonadales bacterium
TATGCATGGGCGTCCGCCGCGCTGGGCGGTCTGGTTGTTAGCCCTTTGGCTGAGCGTCACGACGCCGCTCTCGGCGTTGGGATGCGTAGCAGCGTGTGAACGCGCGTTCGAGACCATCGCCTGCTGCGCGGTCGAGACCACGCTGCCGTGTTCCGACCATCCGTGCCAGTGCGAGCCGTGTCCCGTCTGCAGCGCGCCCGCGCCGCAGCCTGCCTTTGTCAAGGCGGAACCCTTTACACTCAAAATCGATGTCGTCGGCGCGCTTACAGAGATTCCCGAGCTGTGTATCGCGGACTCCACGCCGACGGCGCTGCCTGAACCCCCATTTACGCCCCCAGACTATCGCGCCTCGCGCGCGAATGCTTTACGCGCGCCCCCTGTTCTGAGCTGAGGTTCGGATGCGTCGCGTGCGCAGACTGCCCACGCGCGCTGGATCTACTCAGCTTCTCTGCGGTGAACCGCAGGGCAAATCTCAGGACAGGAGGCAATCATGCGATTCCGAAATGGTTTTACACTCATCGAACTGCTGGTGGTCATCGCGATTATCGCGGTGCTGGCGGCGATTCTGTTCCCCGTGTTTGCGGGGGCGCGCGAGAAAGCCCGCCAGACAGCGTGTCTGAACAACGCCAAACAGCAGGGCCTGGCGTTCATGATGTACCAGAGCGACTACGACGAGACCTACCCGCTTGGCTTTGGGCGCGAGGGCGGCGCGGGCGCATGGCAGTGGAGCCGCTACCACGCCACGCCTCACGACTGGCGAACCAGCGTCCCTCTCGGCAGCCCGCTCCATCAGGCGTATCTCGTTCACTGGTCGAACTCGATTCAGCCCTACCTGAAAAGCGACGGGGTGTATGCGTGCCTCTCAACCGTTATGAGCCGAGTGAACACCGCCGATTACTCCAGCCCGCGCCGCGCGCCTGCGAAAGTGAGCTACACCTACAACGGGCTACTGCACGGCCTGTCAGCGGCGGCGGTGGTTAGCGCGTCGACCGTGCCGATGCTCTGGGAAGGGCGCGGTAAGGGGGGCATGGAGGGCTTCGCGCTCACGAACCCCAGCCTGCGCTGCGACAACCCGAACCTGCCCTGCGGCTACACGAGCTGTATCTGGGGCGCGCCGCCCAACCCCTACCCGCTGGGCGTGATGTTCGCGCTGGACGGCTCGATGTGGATTCACAATCAGGGCGCGGTCTTCGTGTTCGCGGACGGCAGCGCAAAGTGGCGACGGCTCGGCGCACAGCTCGCGCCTGCCAATACCGATTACCGCTCCGATCCCTACACCCTCTACGACGCGCAGGGACGCCCGGGGCAATACTGGTACGACGGCTGCAACCCATGGCTGTTCCGTCCCGATTACGACCCGAACGATCCGCGCGGAGAGTGTATGGGACACAGTTGCGAGAGCTGCAGCGATTAATCCTCGCCACCCCTCTCCCACAGCTTAGGAGAGGGGAGAGCGACTTTTATCTTTCCACTCCCCGCGCCGACGCCGTGTCGGGGAACTGCGCCTGCGCGTAGGGCTTCACCCACTCCAGCGCGGCGCGCTCCATCGTCTGCGTAAGGCTAATCGGGCGGATGCCAATCCAGAAAATCAGCGCAATTAGGGGCAACACCAGCGCGAGTTCCGCAGGGCGCAGGTCGGGCAGCTCGCGCCAGCGGGTGGGCGTCGGTCCGTAAAATACGCGCTGGAACATCCACAGCATATAAACCGCCGCCAGAATCGTGCCCGTCACGCCCAGAACCACCCAGCCCACAGGATAGGCTCCCCCGTGCGCCGACTTATACGCGCCCAGCAGACACAAAAACTCGCCGACGAACCCGTTCGTGCCGGGCAGTGCGACCGACGCCAGCACGACAATCAAAAACAGCGCAGAAAACACTGGCATCTGCGCCTTCAGCCCGCTAAGTTCGCCAATCTGCAGGGTGCGCGCGCGCGCCTCCAGCATGCCCAGCAGCAGGAACAGCGCACCCATCGTCACGCCGTGATTAATCTGTTGCAGCGCGCCCCCCACGAACCCCTCCGGGGTCAACGAGAACAACCCCATCATGATAAACCCCGCATGGCTCACCACCGCGTAGAGTGCGACGCGCTTGATGTCGCTCTGCATGGCGGCGACAATCGCGGCGTACACAATCGCGACCGCCGCCATGCTGATTATCACAGGCGCGAAAGCAGTTGTCGCGTCGGGAAACAGCGGAATCGCGTAGCGCATAAATCCATACGCGCCCGTCTTGAGGAACACCACAATCAGGGGCATTGGCGCCGCGCCCATCGCCTGCGGCCACCATGTGTGGAACGGAACCAGCGGCAACTTCACCGCGAACGCCAGCGCGA
>CAYYCA010000357.1:0-2332 GCA_964470265.1 uncultured Fimbriimonadales bacterium
TTCGTGCAGCATGTGCTGCGTGGGGCGTCAACCAGCGGGCTGATTATTGTGCCGTGAGCGCCCTGGTGGCTAACCGATCAGTTGTGCATACAGCTGCTCGTAGGCGTCGACAGTCTTTCGGATGTCGAAATGTTCTATTGCGAAGTGTCGGGCGGCGTTGCCCATCGCTTGCCTGAGTGCGGGGTCAGAGACTAACTGACGCAGGGCTTCACTGAGGGCGCGCTCGTCGCCTTTGGGCGTAAGCAGTCCCGTTGTGCTGTGTTGTACCAGCTCAGGCACCCCGCCAACTGCCGTGCTGACGATGGGCAGCCCGCTCGCCATCGCTTCCATAATTGCCATCGGCGTGCCTTCCCAGTCGGACGAGAGCGCGAACAGGTCGCAGGCGTTCAGAATCTCAGGGATGTCGCTACGCAGCCCAAGAAAGTGGACGCGCTCGCCAACGCTCAGCTCCTGCGCGAGTGCGCGCAGCTGCGCCTCCTGTTCGCCCGAGCCGACGAGCAGCAATCGAACGGACTCGTTTTTCAGCGCCTCAAACGCTTTGAGCAACAGTCCCAGGTTCTTCTGAGGGCGGAGTCCCGCCACGCACACAATGAGCACATCGTTCTCACAGAACCCCTCCTGCGCCCGCCAGCGCGCCCTGAGTTCAGGAGACGGCGCAAACCCCTCGACGGGAATCCCGTTCCAGATAACCGGCAGCTCGCCCCAGCTGTACAGCTGCTGGAATGACACCCGCACCTGTTCCGAAATCGCCACTGGCTGAATGCCGCCTAACCGCCATCGGAAGGCAAGGTACTGTACCAGTCGTCCGCTGCGCCGCGCATGCAGGTCACGCTCCGCCACATTATGCACGGTGTAAACACATGGCAGCCTCAAGAACGGCAACAGCGGAAAAATATAGTTAATCCCGCTGATATGTAAATGCATCGCTGCGGGCTTGAGGAGGCGCGTCAGGCGGAACAGCCGCACGAACACCCCGATGTCATAGGCGCGGCGTTTGTTCGCCGTGTATAGGGGGATGCGATGCTTATGAAGCAACTGCTCATAGTGTGTGCCTGACGGTGGATCGTAAATGAGGCAAACTGGCTCTGTACGCGGCGTATGGTAGACGCACAAGTTCACCGCCAGTCGCTCCGCGCCGCCTATCTGCAACGCGGGCAACACTTGCATGATACGCATCGGCTCCGCTGTCTGCACGCCCCAATCATACCCAGAACAGGTAGAATTGCGCCGATGCGAGATTTCAACGCTGTGAGCCAGCAGGTCGACGCCCTGTTCGGTCAGGTGATGCGCGAAGAAAACAAAGGACGCTACGCCGAGGAGCTTTGGCATTACTACCCGCAACTCACCCATTCCCACGGGCGCAGGCAAGAGACCCGTTATGTGTACGATTTATGTCGCTTGGCGCGGTTCGACCCCGAAGGCAAGCGCGTGCTGGATGCAGGCTGTGGCTATGGACTACAGCTCATCGTCTTGCACTACATGGGCGCACGCGAAGGCGTCGGCTTCGACCTCAGCGACGCCCGTCTCAACACTTTTCAGAAGATTATTGAAGATTTTGGACTGAACGAATCGCTGCGAGCCTACCTAAAAAATCTGGATGACATCGATTTTGAGCCTGAATCGTTCGATATGATACTTTCTAATGAAGCAATTTCGCACTACTTGAATGTGGAGATGTTTTTTGAGAAGGCGTCGAGCTGGCTGCGGCGCGGCGGTGTACTGACTATCGCGGACGGGAACAACGGTGCCAATCCCAAATTAGCGCAGCATACTCACGAAGTCTGGCGACGCTTCGAGCAGGGACCAACGGGCAGGATCGGCGTCCACAACATCAAGCGAACCTATATGGAGATTCGCGCTGAGATAATTCAGCAGGCTTACCCTCATCTGGACACTGCGACGGTCCAGCAGCTCGCCGAACGCACGAGCCTGATGACTCGCGAAGCGATCCTCCGAGCAACCGAGCGGTACCTCCAGACGGGCGAGCTGCCCAACTCGCGGTTCGACGGCTCCCAGTGTCCAGTCCACCCTTACTCAGGTGAAGTGATTGAACGGCTATTCCATCCGATGGAATTGGCGCGCGATTTAGAGCGATTCGGTTTCCGCGCCCGCGCCTACTCCTATTTCGGGGGCGCAGGGGGTAACCCTGTGGTTCGCGCGGCGAACCGAGTCTTGCAACTGCTCACGCCTATCTCGCTGCGCTGGGCGCCCAGCTTCCGAATCGTAGCCTACAAACAATAAAAAGCAATAAAATGCGTGAACGAGTCCGTATCCTCATCGGCGGCGACATCATCTTCAGCAAGGTGGTGAGTCAAATCATACAGGCGCGCGG